>JAHJSJ010000190.1 GCA_018830415.1 Alphaproteobacteria bacterium
GCTTCGTTGATCCCAAGCTGTTCGCGCAGCAGTGCTTCGGCAGCGGGATCGAAATCCTCTTCGAGTTCCAGCTGGATCACCTGCCCCCGACGGCGGCGCTGGATCGCGCTGCGGAAGGTGCGGACAAGGTCTTCGGCCTCTTCCTCGATCTCGATATCGCTGTCGCGCAGCACCCGGAACAGCCCGTCACCCTATGCGGCACCCGCACAAACCGCGGCAGCGCGCTGGGGATCAGCACCATTTCGATCAATTGTTCGCTTGTCTCGTCGCGGGTCAACGTGAACAGCAGGCCCATGCCTTCGTTCTGGACGAAGGGGAACGGATGCGCCGGGTCGAGCGCCTGCGGCGTGATGATCGGCAGGATTTCTTCAAGGAAGAACGCCTTCAGCCACTTGTATGCAGCCGCGCTGATGCGCTGTTCATCGGCAATGTGGATATCGGCCCCGGCCAGTCCATCGCGCACCGAACGCCAGATCGCCTGCTGGCGGTGCGACAATTCGACCAGCTTTTGCCGGATCGCGGCGAGTTGCTGCGAAGGGCTGCGCCCGTCGAGCGACGGTGTTTCCAGCCCGCGCTGCACCTGCCCGACCAGCCCGGCCACGCGGATCATCATGAATTCATCAAGATTGCTGCCCGAAATCGACAGGAAGCGCAGGCGTTCCAGTAGCGGATATTGTTCGTTGCAGGCCTCTGCCAGCACGCGTTGATTGAATTGCAGCCACGATAATTCGCGGTTGAAATAGGGCGATTCGTCAGGGCCAAGTTCAACCATCTGCACAGCGCCTGCGCTGACGGAAACATCCTCAGTGGCAATCGGTGACGTGCTCATCGCTTCCCTGTTCTGCCTCGCGCCGGTTGATCGATCACGACACTCGCAACCCCATGTTCGCTAGGCTGCAAGGTGTAAATCAGGAAGATGTGCTTGTCACACCAATGTCAATTTGACAGCTTGTGCTGACGGGCCACCTCTGACGGCGCAGACCGGACATCATACCAGATCCCGGCTATCGGCAATCTGCGTGATCCCGCGTTTGCCATTGGCATCGCGGCCCAGTTGCACGATTACGTCGATCACGCTGGCGGCATAGGCGATGGTGTCTGACCGGGTCAGGCCAATCCCGGTCTGCATCACCATCAGCGACAATTGTTCGAGCGCGCCGCGCAAGCTGTTGGCGTGGATGGTCGAAAAACTGCCCGGATGCCCGGTGTTGATCGCGCGCAGGAAACTGACACTTTCCGCGCCGCGCAATTCGCCCAGCACGATCCGGTCAGGCCGCAGACGCAAGGCGGCTTGCAGCAATTCATTGGCGGTGACTTTGGCCTCGCCCAGTTCCCCTTTGATCGCGACCAGGCCGACCGCGTTTTCGCCCGGAAACTTCAACTCGGGCGTGTCTTCGACCATCACCACCCGTTCGGCGCGCGGGATTTCGCCGAGCATGGCGTTGAGAAAGGTGGTCTTGCCGGTGCTGGTGCCGCCCGAAATCAAAATCGTGCGCCGCGCCCGGATTGCGGCGCGCAGAAAAGCAATCGGCTGCGATTGCGGGTCGGGCAGGTCAACATGGCCTTCGCCCACCAGCGGGCCGGTGTCATAGGCATCAAGCGGCAGGTCGAGCCTGCGATGGCGGCGGATTGCCATCACCCAATGCTTGCGGCTGGCAGGCGGGCCGCAGAACTGCACCCGCGCGCCATCTGGCAGGGTGGCACCCAGCAGCGGGTGTTCGCGGTTGATCCCCTGATGCGAAACGCGGGCGACCTGTTCAGCGAGGCGCTGCACCAGCCGGTCATCAATTTCCGGCGTATCAATCCGCTGCATCCCCGGATTGGAGGCATCCTCGATCCACACTTCGCCGGGTCGGTTGACCATGATTTCGGTCACGGTGTCACGATCAAGCCAGCGGCGGAACGGCGCGAGATAGGCGTCAAGATAGACGCTGCGTTCGGCACTTAGCGCGGCGCTGTCAGGCTCCTCACCCATGCCCAGCCGGTGAATATCCGCGCTCACGAGGTCAGTTACCGACGGTGCTGAAATCGAGATCGCGCGCGGTGAACACGCGGATCGGCTCACCCATACGCACGCGGATGGTGGGGCTGATTTCGCCGTTGGCCTGCACCGCCGAACTCGCCGCGCCTTGCGCGCCGCCAGCAACGATCACGCCGCCCACGCCGCCGGTCGCAACCGCGCCCAGCCCGCCAATCACCGACAGCAGCAGGCCCGATCCAAAGCGTTTGAAGAAGTGGCTGTTGACGTCACCTTCTAGGCCCGTCGTCCCGTCAAACCCGATCGCGGGTGATGCGAGATTGACCGAAGCGCCATCCGGCCGGATCAGCCGCGTCCAGATCACATAGGCGCGCCGCTGCCCCTGCTGCACGCCCGCCTGATACTGCCCGATCAGCCGCGAGGAACGCGGCACGAGAACGCGCTTACCATCAAAACTGCGCACATCCTGGCTCACCACCGCGCGGACAAAACCCGGCACATCAGTGTTGATCGCAGTTTCGAGGATCGCCGGGATCAGCGTGCCTTCGGTCACGGTGGTCGATGGGTTGACCATTGAGCGAGCCTGTGCAGGCGCACCGCCCACCCCGCCGATACGGCTGGCAAAGGCGGCCGCACCGCCGGTGCCCGCGATATCACCCGCCGCGGTGCTTGCCGGTGCGCCCAACGGAGCCTCAGCAAGACGCGAGGCGCTGGCGGCGCGGCTGGCATCGAACACCAATTGCGGGCTGGCATAGGGATTGATCGCCGCGCCCGGCATCATCGCGGGGTTATTGGCCAGCACAGGCGCTGGCGTGGGATCGGGCTGCGGTTGGGCTGGTTGCAGCGCAGGATCGGTCACGGGCTGCACCGGCGCAGGCGCAGCGGCTTGCGGCGGCGCGACGGCGGGATTGCCAATCCCCTGCGGTTCTGGCGTGCGTGCCGAATTCATCGCCCAGAACGTGGTCGCGCCCAGCAGCGCCACCAGAGCAACCCCGGCCGCTAGCCCAAGGCTGTCACCTTTCGCCTTGCGGTCGGTAACAGCCGGAAACGCCGCGCGGCTGGCGAGATCGATGATTTCGGCCGATTCGCGTTCGCGCGGATCAACCGCTTCGCTACCTGCTCCATCGCCCTTTTTCGGCGGTAAACGCATGGCCAGACGCATTATTCGGTCTCCTTGGCGAAGTGAATGTGGTTCGAAATCATCACGACCCCCGCTTGCCAGACAGCCCGGCGCTGCGCGCCGACGGAGCGGCAGGGCCGGTGTTGGTGAGCGTGGCGGTATCGCGGCCCGAACGCAGGATGATCTGCGGCGGCACCCCGTCAACCACCACCGTATCCCCGCGCACGGTGAAGTTGACCGGGCCTTCATCGCCGTCGTCATTGGTCACGAGAATGGCCGGGATCGCGGTGCCCGTGGGCCAGCTCAGGAACACTGCATCGCCATCGTCAAAGGCGCGGCTGGGCAGCAGTTCAACCGCGCCCGCACTGGCCCATGCGAAGTTCAGGCTGGCCGGATCGGACACCGCATAGGGATCATTGGCCGCCGCCAGTTCCAGCGGGTTGGCCGCCGCACGCAAGGCCTCCGCCTCCGCCTCAGCCGCCATTGCAAGCCGGGCTTCTTCCTCGGCTTTTTCCAGTTCGGGGTAACGGAATTGCAGCACGTAAAGCGGGGCATTGCGCGGGGATGCGACCAGATCGAACAGGTAGGTGCGCCGGTCGGTCACCACCGTCATATTGGTGCGCGCGGCCGGTTCGAGCGGTTTGACGAACAGGATCGTCTGCGCCTTGTTTGGCTGCACCTGCCACGCCGCACTGTCACCGATGGCGACGTTTTCGATCACCTCGTCGGGGGCGAATTTGATGGTGGTCTGCACCTTCACCTTGCCATCGATCCGCACCACGGCGGCCTCATCATAGACCAGCGTTTGCAGGCGGGCATCCTGCGCCGCAACAGGCGCAGTCAGCGCGAAGGCGAGCGCGGGAAGGATCACGGCGCGGATCATTGGTAGGTCTCCGGTGGGGTGGACATAGCGGGCTTGGCCCCGCCCTTGATATTGCTGCCCGAATTGCTGGCCGAACGGAAGCGGTTGCCGATGCCGCGGGTGCGCGAAGTGGCGGGGTTGAGCGGCACCACCTGTCCGCCGCCAGACGTGGCAAAGACGTGTGTTTCACGTGAAACATTGCCCGCAGGCCCGCTATCATTGGCGGCAAGCGCGGGCGAAGGGGTGCCTAGGTCGACCCTGCGCGGGGCAAGGCCGGGATTGCCAGACGCGATATTCGTGCTGCGCGGCGTGGTCACGGCCATCACGGGTGCGGGCGCGGCGCGCGGGGCATCATTGCTACGGCCACGCTGCTTGTCCGGCACCAGCCCGAACACCTGCCAACCCGAAACCATCGTGCCCGCCACCTTCAACGCCATGAACATCAACGCCATGTGCACCGCGCCGACCAGAAAGAACGCCATCGCCGCCTGCTGATCGATCTGCCCCGGCACCGCCACCAGCGCAGCGAGGATCGGCACCGCGAGTTCCAGCATGATCGACCCGCCCAGTACCGCGAACAGCGGCGCCAGCGCCATCATCGTCAGCCTCTTGAGCCAGCCGGTGAACAGGCCCCGCGTGCCTTCGAACAGCGCCAGCACCACGAAAATCGGCCCGACCGCCAGCAGCAGCGCCAGCGCAATCCGCGCCGCCACCAGCAGACCCACGGTTCCGAGCAGCAGCAGCATCGCGCCAAACCACATCATGCCCGGCGGAGAGAAAGCGTTGATATCCTTGGTGTCCCCGCTCGCCTGCTGGATTGCGAGGAACACCACATCCAGCTTCTGCGCGAACACTGATGTGGCACTTTCACCGCTGATGCCGGTAAGGATGCCGGCGATCTGATCCGGCCCGCCGATGAAGATGTTGTAGAAAATCGTCGAAAACGCCACGAAACTGGTGGCAAACCCCATCACCAGCCCCAAGGTGATTACCTTGGGCAGCAACGCGCGCACGCCAAGGTTGGATCGCCCCAGCATCAGCGAAATCGCAAAGAAGCTGACATACAGCACCAGCATCAGCGTCAACGCGAAGGTCAGCTGGCCCTCGCTTCCAAACAGCCGGTTGAACGCCTGTTCGGATACCCCGCTGGCGATGCAGTCCACCGCTGAAAGCGCGGCGGCCACCCCGGTGCCCATCGACTGGGCGGCCAGATCGCACGCGGTGGTCATTCCGCGGCCTGCCAGACAGGCTGGCCGTCTTCGTCCACAGCGCCATCGGGCCACTCGCGCCCGGTCAGCGCAGGATACCAAGCGGCAGGCTCATCCCCCACCGCCTCGCGCAGCAGATCGAGCCTGCGCACCGCGCTTTCGCGGCCCGACAGGATGGTGAGCACTTCCGGCGCGCCCGACAGGTCGAGCCGCACCACTACGCTCGCATCCGGCTGACGCACAAGGAAGCAGCGCGAGTGCGCGGGTAGCGAGCGGATCAGCGCGAATTCGTGGCTCGTCAACCCGAACCCGTCGCAGTAATCTTCGGGCCGGGCGCGGCTGTTGGGCATGAACACCATCGTCGCGGTCTGTTCGACCAGCGCGGTCGAAATCCGGCTGTCGAGCGCATCGCGCGCCGACTGCGTGGCAAATCCGACCAGCGCGTTGCGTTTGCGCAAGGTCTTGAGCCAGTCGCGGATGCGCGCAGCGAACACCTCGTCATCCAGCGCCTTCCAGCCTTCATCGATCAGGATCATCGTCGGCTGACCATCCAGCCGTTCATCGATGCGGTGGAACAGATACATCATGGTCGGCGTGCGCAGGCGCGGGTTTTCGAGCAGCGCGGTCATGTCAAAGCCAAGCACGCGTTCCGACAGGTCGAGCCGGTCGCGTTCGTTGTCGAACAGCCAGCTATATTCGCCTTCCCCGATCCACGCCGCCAGCCGATCCGCCAGATCGCCCGGTGTCGGGCGGCGCGCGCCCGCGAGCAGTTCCTTGAAGTGCCTGAGCCGCCGCAGCGATGGATCATTGGCATAGGTTGCATCAACCGCGGCGCTGACAGTCGCAAACTCCTCTGGCCCATCGGCCTTCAACAAAACCGCGAGCCAATCGCGCAAGAACGCGCGGTTGGCAGGCGTATCGGGCAGCGAAAGCGGGTTGAACCCGGTGGGCATCCCCGGCGCGATCCGGTCATACCGCCCGCCGATCCCGCGAATGAACAATTCTGCCCCGCGATCCTTGTCGAACAAAATCGTGCGCGGTTTGAACTTCTGCGCCTGGGCTGCAAGGAAGTTCATCACCACGGTCTTGCCCGAACCCGACGGGCCGATGACGCTGAAATTGCCCAGATCACCGTGGTGGAAATTGAAGAAGAACGGGGTGGCGCTGGTAGTTTCCAGCAGCGTCACCGCATCGCCCCAGTGGTTGCCTGCGGCCTGCCCCAGCGCAAAGCCGTGGAACGACCCGAAGCCCGCCATATTGGCCGAGGATATCAGCGCGCGGCGCACGATATATTCCTCGTTACCGGGGAACTGCGCCCAGAACGCGGGTTCAAGATTGGTATCCTCACGTACCGCAATCGCGCCGGTATCGGCCAGCGCGGCGGCGCAGGACGCCATCGCGTCATCGAGCCGGGGGAGCGAGCGTTCGCGCACCAGCACGGTAAGGTGATGGTCACCGAACCCGACCGCGCCATTGCCCAGCGCATCGCGCGCCGCCATCATGTCGGCGCGTTCGGCCGCGGCTTCCTCATCCACCGAGCGCGAACGGCGCAGGGCAAGGTCGATGCGTTCTTTCGCGGTGGTGCGTTCGTTCGGGGCGTAACTTTCCGTCACCACCATTTCGAACGGTAGGCGCAGCAGATTGTCGAGCAGACCGGGCGAGGTCGCCTCGGGGTAATCCTTCAGCCCGAGGATCGCGGCGAAATCGGGCGCGGCTGACCCGCGCAGCTCCATCGCATCAAGGCCAAAACTGGCGCGACGATAGGGCAGCATATGGCCGATGTCGGTTTCCGGCGCAGGACGGCGCACCGGGCGCATTTCGCCATTATAGAGCGCCGAAAGCAGTTCGAGCATTTCGGAATTGGTGCCGGTGGCCGATCCGGGCGCCTGATAATCCCCCAGCACCGCCGCGCCGTAATTTTGCAGCGAGGCAACCAACCCGGTGATCGCGGCTTTCAGGCTGCGGATGTCCTTGGGGTCGGCCTCAAGCTCATCCTGACGGCTGCGTGAGAACAGTTTGGAGAGCCGCTCCGGCAATCCGGTTTTGCCGCGCGCGGGGCGGCGGATCAGGGTGACGAACTGATCGTTGATAAACAGCGCCCCCCCCGCCAGCCGCTGTTTCCAGCGCGCATCAATATGGCGCGACAGGGCATCGGGAAACTCGGCCTCCAGCTCCACTTCCACCCGGCGGCGGATGACGTGGTGATACATCACGAAGCGCGCATCGAGCGTGCTCCGCAGCATCACCTCACGCGTGGCGGCGTGGGCATTGAGCGCGTCGGAATCCTCGGTTTCGAACAGCAGGCCGGGCACCTGAATTGCGCTCATCACGCTGCCATCGCGCAGCAGCACGGTGTTTTCGTCCACCAGCCGCGCATAGGGCAGCCGGTCGCCGACACGGGCTTCCTTCGCGCTCCAAGCGGCGGCTCCGATCCACTTCTTCATGTCCGGGCGTCCTTACGGCGCATAGGAATTGCATCCCCAGCGTTTGAAATTGGGCACGCGCGGGCATTTGCTGACCTTGGTGATCCACAGGTCGAAAACGCGCGGTTCGCGCAGCGAAGCGAAATAGCCGATCACGTGCATCACAATCGGCACGGGAATGACCCAGAAGCTGTCGAGGATCAGGAACGCGATCGTCGTCACCATCAGGTTGATGACGAAGAAATTCATCGTCACGCCTGCAAACATTTGCGGGCGGGTCAGTGTCCGGTGGACAGGTTGGCGAACCAGGTCGGTCATAGGCCGCTGATGCTCGCCACCAGCCTTGGTGCGCCGAAGATAATGAACACACCGACGATCACGGTTCCGCCATACCGCCAGTTCATCCGGCCAGTCAGCATCATGAAGCCGACTCCGGCGACGGCCATTACCGCAAGGCTCGTCGCCACAGGGCCAAGTAGAATGTTCTGCATCCACCGAAGTGCATTCGTAATCGGGTCATCCCCCTGCGCAGTCTGCGCAAATGCGGCAGAAGGTGTAAGCGCCAGCATCAGCAGCGCGGCAAGGCGGGCGGGAAGGCGAAACAGCGACATCATTTATTTATCCAGACTTTCAGATACATGGCGATCATCCGCCGGTTATTGTGCAGCCGGACGCGCATGGTTGGCAAGCCGCCCCATGATCGCCGCAACATATTGCTTTGTCTCGCGGATATTGGGAACGCCGTTCGCGCGCTCAACCCGCCCCGGGCCGGCATTATAGGCGGCGAGCGCCTTTTCCAGATCGCCGTCGAACCGGTCGAGCTGTTCACGCAGGTATCGCGCCCCGCCTTCAAGATTGGCGAAGGGATCATCGGCATTCACGCCCAGATAACGCGCCGTTCCCGGCATCAACTGCGCAAGCCCGCGCGCGCCAACGGGCGACACGGCGTTTTCGCGCCAGCGGCTTTCCTGCCACACCACCGCTTCGAGCAGGCTGGGCGACAGATCGAACCGCGCGGCGAGTGCGTTGATCGTGGCGGCATAGCGCGGCGGCACGCCTGCGGCATGGCGCGCCGGATCGGCAATCGCGGAAGCGGGGAGCGCAAGCCCGCCCGGAAATTCGGCATCAGGTTCCAGCGATGCAGCAGCCACGCCCGCCAGCGGCCCGGCGACCCAGCGCGCGCCATCAGCGCCAAGTTCGAGCACGTCCGCGCGCGCCCCGGTCGCGAGACAAAGCAGCGTGGCAGCAATCGTGACGCGGCTAACCGCGGCGAGAATCATGTCCCGGCCCTCCAGAATGTCCCCTTTGTCTAACCTAAATGACAGTCAGGTGACAGCCTCGCTTCAGCGGCGGATATGCCGGGCCATGCCGCAGCAAAACGGGCGCGCCGCCATAAGCAGCCCGCCCGCACGTTTTGCCTTGGTGCGACCCTTCGGCCGCCCGCCGTTTATTCGCGATAGGTCAGTTGTTCGCCGCGCGTGCTGGCCGGGCGAAACTCGCCGCGTTCGAGCATCCTGATCGCCTTGCGCGCCAGCCGCCGCGAATCGGTCGCGCTGCCATCGGCGGTATCAAGCTCGATCACATCACGGCTGGCAATCGCCGCTTCAAACGCGCTGCGCGCCTTGGCCTCGTTTCCGGCCTGGGCATAGGCGATCCCGAGGTTGATCAGCACCGCAGGATCATCCGGATTGGCCGCGCTGGCTTTTTCCAGCATAACCAGCGCCTGATCCACGCGTCCGGCAGACAGGGGCTGCGCGGCGAGTTCACCTGATGCAACGGGCGGCTGCAATTGCGCCGCAGACGGGTCGGCCAGCGGCGCGGCGGCGATCAGCGCAATGGCAAAGGCGGTAATGGACATGGGCGAAGCTCCCTCTGATCCTCTGATCCTCTTCAACTGCCAGCATGATGGCCCGGATCGATGCAGGATGCAACAAAACTGAAACATTGTAATATTTATGTAATGTAATCCGATATCATGCTGATTTCATGTCATATTAATGTGAATTTGGCGCCCACTGCCATCTTCGCCGCGCCGGTTATTTTTGTCATATTTGTCTTTCTTCAGTCATAATAACGCAACTGCCACATTGCTGTAATGCTGCAAGAATTCTGTCACGCAGCAACCCTAGCGAGCGTCCAGCGCACATTGTTCGTCGCGCTTGATTCGTTTCTCGGCCATTTAGGGGACCGCTCGCTGTGAAAAATATTCAACGCACTTTCGTTCTGGGTTGCAGCCTGATTGCGCTGGCTGGCTGCGGCGCGGATGAAATCGTCTCGCCCGGCACCAGCGGCGACATCATCATCAACAACCCGACGCCGCCCGCGCCCACACCCACGCCGACGCCCACACCCACGCAGTCGCTTGTGACCCCGGCGGCAGGATGCCCGACCATCGCGTCGACCGGCGGCCTGACCGACGCGGGCACCATCAGCGGCCCGACCGGCACCTATCGCGTGTGCCGCCTGCCCGAAACCTTCACCGTCAATGACCGCCTGCCGTTCGTCAGCGGTCTGCTCTACCAGATCCAGGACCGCGTGAATGTCGGCGTTGATCGCGGCTTCAGCAGCACCGGAAGCGCCGTCACCCTTTCGATCGAACCCGGCGTGATCCTGTTTGCGCAGGCCAATTCGTTCTTCGTGGTCAATCGCGGCAACGCCATCCAGTCAAACGGCACCGCCGATCGCCCGATCATCTGGACCAGCCGCGACAATGTGATCGGCCTCACCAACGACAACAGCCAGCAACAGTGGGGCGGCGTCGTGCTGCTTGGCCGTGCGCCGGTTTCGGATTGCAACACCGGCGTGTTCAACACCGATGCCGCGCCCAATGCCAATCCGCAATGCGAACAGCAGCTTGAAGGCACCGCCGTGGCAACACCCTATGGCGGGTCGAACAGCGCCGACAGTTCGGGTTCGTTCACCTTCAACCAGATCCGCTTTTCCGGCTTTGAACTTGCGCCGGGCAACGAACTCCAGTCGCTCACCACGGGCGGCGTTGGTTCGGGCACCACGATCCGCAACCTGATGTCGTTCAACAGCTCGGATGATGGCGTCGAATTCTTCGGCGGCACGGTCAACGTCACCAATATTGCGGTGATCGGCGCATCGGACGATTCGCTCGACGTCGATACCGGCGCGCAGGCGAACCTTGAAAACGTCGTGGCGGTGCAGCGCGCCAGCACCGGCGATGCGATGATTGAACTCGATTCGCCCAACAGCGCATCGCTGCCGATCACCTCGCGCCCAAGGACGCAGATGCAGGTCAACAACTTCACCTATGTCCAGCGTTCAAGCACATCGCCGCAGATGGTTCGTGCGCGCGGCGGTGCGGCGCTCAGCCTTACCAACGGGGTGATGGACAAGGTTGATGGTGACGGGGCCTTCTGCTTCCGCATCGATGAACAGGAAACGCTCGACGCGCTGCTTGGCTTCAACTCGGTCGTCTGTGATGGCGGCACCACCCGTCAGGCGCGCGGGGATCGTTCAACCGGTGCCAACAACACCACCGATGCCGAAGTGCTGGCAGGTGTGACGGCGGGCACCAATGTCAATCTGGCATTCACCATCACGCTGACCGGCGGGATCGTGAACGGTGCCAATGAAAATGCGGTCACCGCGTTCGATGCAACCGGCCTTGCTGCGATCTTCACGGCCCGCCCGGCCATCGGTGCGGTGCCGGCCGGGGCTGACCTGGATGCGTTCCGTAACTGGACCTGCAATTCGTCGATCCAGGATTTCGGCAGTTCGACGGGCGCTTGCACGACATTGCCCGTCTTCAGCTGATCGGCTGCTTCGAAATGGGGGGGCGCAGCCGTTGGCGGGCGCCCCTCCCCTTTCTTTTCCGGCTAATGACAACCGGTGATTTCCCAAGGCCTATTCATGAAGGGGTCTAACATTATGACGACTGGCACGCGCCTGGCAGGGCTGCTGCTTCTGACTTCGTCGCTCACCTTTCCCGGCGTTCTGCACGCCCAAGCTGTACCGGTTGAAACGGATCCCCCGGCGCAAGATGTGCTGGACGACCAGACCGACAGTGATGACGAATTCGAGCAACCCGACATTTCGGTTCCCGGTGGCGGCATCATTGTGACCGGGCGGCGCGGCCGCAATCCTGAACGGTCATCCACCCAGGTATTGAACGTGCTGTCCGAAGCCGACATTGCCCGCACCGGCGCTGGCGACATCGCGGGCGCATTGGGCCGGGTCAGCGGCCTTTCGGTGGTGGGTGACGGACGCGTGTTCGTGCGCGGGTTGGGTGATCGTTACTCGCTCGCGCTGCTCAACGGCTTGCCGCTGCCCAGCCCCGAACCGCTGAGCCGGGTGGTCCCGCTTGATATTTTTCCGACCGATGTGATTTCATCATCGCTGGTGCAGAAAACCTATTCGGCCAACTTCCCCGGAGAATTCGGCGGCGGGGTGATCAACCTCACCACCAAGGCGATCCCGAGCGAGAATTTCCTCGACATCAGCATCGGTGCCAGCGGCGATACCGAAACGACCTTCGAAAACGGGCTGACCTATTTCGGCTCGCGCCTCGACACGTTTGGTTTCGATAATGGCAACCGCGACATTCCGACGAATTTGCAGGCCTTTTTCAATAGCGGTCTGCGGGTGGGCGATTTGTCGCGTGACGAAAGCGGGGCAATTGCCGGGCAGCTGTTTCCGCTCAATCTTGTGACCTTGCAGAAGAACAACCACCTGCCCGCCAATTTCAACGCCAACCTTACCGGCGGCCTGTCATTCGAACTGGGCGGTGACACCTATCTTGGCGTGATTGCCACTGCGGGAATCAGTAACAAATGGCGCAACCGTTCGGTATTGAGCGAAGTTGGCAATGCCGATCTGACGCAGATTTTCGAAACTTCGAACACCTTCATCACCGACAATAATATTCTGGTGAACGCCTTACTGGGTTTCGGCCTTGATATTGGCGAACACACAGTCCGCTGGACCAACCTGTATATCCGCGACACGCTCAAGACCGCGCGGCTGGGCACCCGCACCAATGTCAATCTGGGCGATAGCGGGTTCGATTTCCAGCGCCAGCAGACCGCCTGGTTCGAACGCCAGCTGATCGACACGCAGGTGGTGGCAGAACTGGACTTCGGCAAGCTCGATGTCGACCTGCGCGGCGGCTATGCCCGTTCCGAACGCGAGGCACCGTTCAACGCCGAGTTCGAATATGTCCGCACCAACAACCCCGGCGATCCGTTTGGCGACAAGTTTCTGGTTGATATCGGCGGGCGGCTTGGCGATACCAATCGCGCGTCGGTTTCGTTCGATGATCTCAAGGAAGATCAGTATTTCGCCGGGATCGATCTGTCCTATGACCTGTTCGATTCGCTAACCGCGACGGTCGGCTATGCCTATACCGACACCGATCGCCGTTCATCCAGCCGCCAGTTCCTGCCGCTGATTTCGTGCGGGCCGATCTGCGATTTCCTGCCGCCCGAAGCCCAGCAGGACGCCATCACCGCGCTGGGGTTGCGCCGTCCGGGCGACATCATCAATGGTGCGACGCTGGCCGGTTTCAATGTTCAATTGACCGAACAGACCCCCTTCCCGGTGTTCGACGCCGCGCTTGAGGTCAATGCCGGATATGGCCAGTTGCGCTGGGTGCCGACCGATACGATCACCGTTGATGTGGGTGTGCGGTACGAAGATGCGACGCAAACCGTGGCATTGGATCAGACAGTCTTCATTGACCCGGTGGTGGGTGCCAACCCGACCAACATCGCCAATGATTACTTCCTGCCCGGCGCGACCGTGACGTGGGAGGTGATCGACGATCTGCAGCTGCGCCTGTCGGCATCGAAAACCATCGCCCGACCGCAATTCCGCGAGCTGGTTGAACAGACCTATTTCGATCCCGAATCAAACCGCCGGTTTCGCGGGAACCCGTTCCTGCAAGACAGCGAATTGATCAATCTGGAAGCGCGCGCCGAATATTATCTGGGCGGACGCGACCGTGTCAGCCTGGCGGGGTTCTACAAGGAAATCGATAATCCGATCGAAAATTTCCTGATCAACGCGTCGGGCGAATTGCTGACCAGTTTTGCCAACGCGCCCACGGCTGAACTCTACGGGGCAGAGCTTGACCTTGCCTATGGCCTTCCGCTCGACAATTGGGGGGGCTTGTTCGAAACCAAGCAGTTCCTGATCCTTGCCAATTACACCTACACCCAGTCCAGCATATCGGTGGCAGCGGGTGATATTGCCCCGGTGCCGGGCAATGTCGAGCAAGACGCAAGCCTGCTGTTCGACAATGGTTCGCCGCTGGTGGGCCAATCGGATCACGTCGCCAACCTGTCCTTCGGGATCGAGGATACCGACAAGGTGCAGCAGTTTACCGTGCTGCTCAATTATGCCAGCAAGCGCGTGACGCTGCGCGGCGGGCCATTGCCTGACGTGGTGGAAAATCCCGGACTTACCGTTGATATGGTGGCGCGGTCAGAGCTTAAACTGGGCAGATTGCCGCTGGAACTCAGCTTCAAGGTGAGCAACCTGTTTGGCCGCGACAATTTCGAATTCCAGAAACTCGATGACAACCGGATCGACATCAATACCTTCGATGTCGGGACAGCCTTCAGCATCGGGGTGAAGGCCAGTTTTTGATGATGGCCGCAGCGCCTCCGCGCTGCGGCATCCTCGCTCACGCGACCTGTCGGTCGCATCGCTGCGGGCGGCCGGTCGGCCTTGCGGGCCTGTGGCCCGGTTGGCTGCGCTCATCACAGGTGGCGAGATATCAACCTAAATCGAACACATATCCCAATGATCGCACGGTGCGCAGCGGGTTGCCGCCGCCCGCCGCCTTGATCGACCGCCGCAGCCGTCCGATCCACACATCGACGGTGCGTTCGTCAATCGGCGGTTCGCGCTTGCCCAGCCCGTTGATCAGATCATCGCGGGTCAGCACGCGGTTGGGGTTTTCGGCAAAGAAGCGCAGCAGCCGGAATTCATTGGGCCGCAGCACAATCGGCTCACCATCCCAGCGCGCTTGCAACGCCGCCATGTCGATGGTGAGCGCGCCCAGTTCGAACCGGCGGGTGGCGCTGCGTTCGCTGGCGCGTGATTGCAGCGCCAGCACCCGGTCAAGCACGGCGGTGCGGGTCAGCGGCCCGACGACATAATCATCCGCCCCCGCCCGCAGCGCGCGGCGGCGGTCTTCGGGATCGTCTTCTTCCAGCACCATCGTGACATGCGCGTCCGCAGTGCGCGGATCGGCGCGCAACCGGCGGCACATTTCAAGGCCCGCAAGATCAGGCAGCACCCAGTCGATAAACGCCCACATCGGCCCTTCCACTAGCCGCCGCGGGCCTTCCGGCCCCAGCCGGTCAAAGGTGAAACGGCGATGATCATGGACGAAATGCTCAAGGCTTTCGCCTAGCTCACTCGTCAGAAAGATATTGACGACATCCATGTTCAGACTGCCCCGGTTTCATGCCGGAGTGGCGCAGTGATGTGACGCGATTGTGACGGGATTGCAGCGCTATGTCACAAGCACGCGCGATCAGGACAGCGTCAGTCCGCCATCAACCACCAGCGTCTGCCCGGTGATGTAGGACGATAGCGGAGAGGCAAGGAACAGCGCCGCGCCCGCCATATCCTCAGGCGTTCCCATGCGGCGCAGGGGGATGGAGCCGGTTTGCGGCGTTTAAGCGAAAAGTAAATGTTTTGCGATATAAGCGTTTTGCGATAATTGACACATCATGACAGCGACAATCCCCTCACGTGAAACACGCCTTTTGCTCGATCTGTCCGAGCGGATCGCCATCGTGCTTCTTTTCGTTTGGCTCTGCTCCCGGTTCTACGCGAGCTTGGATGAAACTCCATTCAATCTATTTTTTCTTGTTTCAGAAGGCATAGTTGCGCTTTTCGTACTCTTCCGAAGGGCGACCGAGAACATAAGTATCAAGCCGTTTGACTGGGCGGTCGGCGTTATTGGCACGATGCTTCCCATGCTTATCAGTCCGTCAGGGAATGGCTGGCCAATCGGCGTCGTTTTCTTGATTGCAGGGCTCGGCATTTCTCTGGGAGCCAAGATTTCACTGCGTCGCAGTTTCGGGGTCGTGGCCGCCAACAGGGGCGTGAAATGCGATGGATTGTACGGCGCCGTCCGGCACCCGATGTACCTTGGATATTTCCTGACATACGCCGGGGTGCTGATGCTGAACCCATCGGTTTTCAACGCGGCACTGCTTACGCTGTGGGCCGCTTGTCAGATCGCGCGGATCATTGCTGAGGAACGCGTCCTTCTTCAGGACGCCACCTATCAGGCGCACGCCAGAAAAGTTCGGTTCCGGCTGATCCCTTACGTCTACTGATGCTGAGCCTCGAAGATTTCCTGATGATATTCGGGGCTGGCGCAGTTTTGCTGGCGCTGGAGCGACTGTTTCCACTGCACCCGGAGCAAAAATCGCTTAGGCAGGGGTGGAAAGTTGATGTCTTGCACATCTTTCTCAGCGGAACCCTGATCCGGCTTGGAGCGACGCTTGCGATATTGACGGCCAGCGTTCTTGCGCTGTCAGTTGTCCCAGAGCCCGTCAGGAATTTCATTCGCGCACAACCCGACTGGCTGGAATTCATCGAACTCCTGATTCTATCGGATCTGTGCTTTTACCTCGCACACAGAATTAGCCACGCGGTTCCGATCCTATGGCGATTCCACGCGGTACATCATTCGAGCGAACATCTCGACTGGCTCGCCACCTACCGGGTGCACCCTGTCGATCAGGTGCTGAATTCCACCATGATAGCGCTGCCGGCCATTGTGCTGGGCTTCTCGCCGATCCCATTGCTTATTTATGCGATCATATATCGCATCCATGCGCCGCTCTTGCATTCCAACATCAAATTCGACCTTGGGCCTTTGGGATTGGTGTTCACCTCCCCGCGGTTCCACCATTGGCATCACGCTGATCAGGAAAATGCGTATGACCGCAATTTCGGTGGGCAGCTCAGCATCTTTGACGGCCTATTCGGCACTCACAACAAAGCGGGTGAAGGCACGCTGCCGGCGCGTTACGGGATTGGCGGCGCGATTCCCGAAACGTATGTAAGCCATCTGCTGCAACCATTCCAAATGGCGCGAGGTGCCAAGGATAAAGCCGAGCAAACGACCCCGGTGGATCTTGGAGCGGATCGACCGTCACCTACCGCTTTACAGCAGCGGCACGGCATTGATATCAGCTAGCAGGAGGAGGCCTTACCCCACAAACGCCCGCTCGATCACGAACTGGCCGGGCATCGAATTGCTGCCTTCGGTAAAGCCGCGCTTTTCCAGATCGGCGGCGTGGTCCTTGATCATCGCCATGCTGCCGCACAGCATCACGCGGTCTTCATCGGGCACGAAACGTTGGGGGCCTTTGGACTGTTCGAACAGGCGCCCATCATCGATCAGCGCCTGAATCCGGCCCTGCGTGCGGAACGGTTCGCGGGTTACGGTGGGGACGTAGATCATCCGCGCGCGATCTTCATCCTCCAGCAGCGGGTCGCCTTCAAGCTTGCTTTCCAGCAGGTCGTGATAGGCCAATTCGGCAACATTGCGCACCGAGTGCACCACGATCACTTCCTCGAACATCGCGTAGACTTCGGGATCGCGCACCAGGCTCATGAACGGGGCAAGCCCGGTGCCGGTCGACAGCATGAACAACCGTTTGCCCGGCAACAGCGCATCAGTGACCAGCGTGCCGGTCGGTTTCTTGCCGAGATAGACCGGATCGCCAACCTTGATGTGTTGCAGCCGCGACGTCAGCGGGCCGTCCTGCACCTTGATCGAAAGGAACTCCAGCTCCTCGGCATAGCTGGGCGAGGCGACCGAATAGGCGCGCAGCAGCGGTTTGCCATTATCGCCCGGCAGCCCGATCATCACGAACTCACCCGACCGGAAGCGGAAGGACGCAGGCCGCGTCATCTTCAGCGTGAACAGCGAATCGGTCCAGTGATGGACATAGGTGATGGTTTCGATCGAGAGCGCCGCGCTTTCGGTGAACTGGTCGCGGTCGATGATGGGCTGGTTCAAAACGGATCTCAAATACAGGTCAGCGCCGCACAAACGCGGCCGGAATAGGCGCGCAAATGGACGACAAGCGCGCCGCCTTCAAGACAGTTTAGCGATAAGGGCTAAAAGCGGGCCTTGATCGAACGCAATCAATTCCAGCCTGCGCGGTCGAACAGCTTCACCGCCTCGGCCTGATTGCGCCCGATTTCCGCGGCGTTGAGCGTGTCCGGTTTGAACGACCCCAGCGTTTCGACCGCCGAATTGGCCTTGAGACCGGTGGCGGCGGGGTATTCATTATTGCCATCGGCAAAATACCGCTGAGCGCTTTCCGACGTGAGGTATTCGAGGAACTTCACCGCGTTTTCGCGATTGGGCGCGTGTTTCACCACACCGGCACCGCTGATATTGACGTGGGTTCCGGCGCCATCCTGATCGGGGAAAATCACGCCGATCTGATCGAAAATCGCCTTTTGCGCCGCATCGCCCCCGGCAAACCGCGCGAGGTAATAGGTGTTGACCAGCGAGATGCGGCACTGCCCTGCGGCGACCGCTTCGATCATCGCCGTGTCATTGCCCTGCGGTGCCTGCTTGAAATTGGCGACCACGCCCTTGGCCCATGTCTCCGCCTGGTCAGCGCCCTTGTGGGCAACGATGCTCGACAACAGCGAGATGTTGTAGATGTTTGACGATGACCGCATGCAGATGTCGCCCTTGAACGCCGGATTGGCGAGATCGGCGTAAGTGGCGAGGCCTTCGGGTTTGCCCGCCGCCTTGTTGTAAATGATGATCCGCGCGCGGGTCGACAGGCCGAACCACAGCCCATCGGGGTGGCGCAGGTGCGCAGGGATGCGTTCGGTCAGCACAGCCGATTCGACCGGGGCGAGCACGCCCGCTTCCTCGGCCCGCCACAACCGCCCGGCATCGACCGTTATGAGGATATCGGCGGGGCTGAATTCGCCTTCTGACCGGATGCGTTCGATCAGCGCATCGGCATCGGCTTCAATCCGGTTAACCTTGATCCCGGTCTGCTTGGTGAAATCATCATACAGCGCCAGATCGGTATCGTAATGGCGCGAGGAATAGAGGTTCACCTCGCCATTATCCGCCACCGGCGCGCTGTTTTCGGTTTCGGCGCAGGCGGACAGCCCGGCGATGCTGGCGAAGGCAATGGCGGAGAGGAGCAGTTTCTTCATGGCGAATGGCTTCCGATTACAAGTTGCGAATGACTTGCAATATAAACTTGATCAAGGCAAGTCCTAATTCTGCGCGAATGCACGCACGCTCTCGGGCTGCGGCACCGTGCGATAGGCCTCACCGGGGTTGACCGGGGCGGTGGTTTCCACAGTGATCGGCGCGCCGCCCGCGCCGCTTAGCAATACCCGTGTGACCGGCCCCAAAAGGTGCACATCGCGCACCGAGCAGCCTGCGCTGTCCGCCACCAGATCCAGCCGATCCGCCTGCACCAGCAGATCAACCGCGCCCGAATCTGGCCCCGCATCGGGCACCGCGCCCAGCACGCATTCAAGCGGCCACGGCCCGAACGCGGTGATAAGGCTGTCCCCGTGCCGCTCACCCGCGATCACCTGCGCTCCGCTGAAAATCGCGCCAACCGCTGCGGTTTGCGGCGCATGGTGGAGATCGCGGGGCGTGCCGAATTGCACGATCCGCCCCGCCTCCATCACCGCGATGTGGTCGGCGATATCCAGCGCCTCTGCCGGGTCATGCGTCACCAGAACCACGGTCGCCCCCGCTTCGCGCAGCAGGATGCGGCAATCGCGGCGCAGCTTGCGGCGCAGCACGATATCGACGCTGGCAAAGGGTTCATCCATCAACAACACCCGCGGCCGCGGGGCCATCGCACGGGCGAGCGCGGCACGCTGTTGCTGCCCGCCCGAAAGTTCGTGCGGATAACGCGCGCCCATGCCCGCCAACCCGACGCTGGCGAGCCAGCCCTCCACCTCGGTGCGCCGCGCGCGCGGCAGGCCAAAGCCGACATTGGCGGCGATGGTCATGTGCGGGAACAGCGCTCCATCCTGAAACACCAGCCCCACGGGCCGCGCTTCGGGTGGGGGGCTATGCTGGGCGTCGGCCAGCACGTTACCGCCCAGCATGATGCTGCCCTGCTGCACCGTCAGCAATCCCGCGGTAAGCCCAAGCAGTGTTGACTTCCCGCAACCTGACGCGCCAAGCAGACAGGTGATTTCTCCCGTCGGCGCGGAAAAACTGATGTCCTCCAGCGCCCGCACCTGACCGTAAGCATGGGCAATATGTCGAAACTCAAGGCTCAATGGCTGATCCTGCCCGTCATCATCGGGGGTTCCCGGTGAGCCGCCTTAGGCAATTTGCCACCCTTGGCGCAAGCGCGGGCACATTGCCGGGCCGGTGGAGCATCGCCGCATTCGCGCTCGCTGCGCTGGCGGGGCTGCCGGTTGCCGCGATCATGTGGTCATCGCTGGCGGGCACCTATGCCGGGCCGGGCGAAACCATTGCCGACCTCGCCGCGACAGTGCTGCCGACCTATATCGCCAACACCGCATTGCTGATGACGCTGGCGGGCGGGTTTGCCGCAATTGCCGGAACCGGCTGCGCATGGCTGGTGGCCGCGACCAGCTTTCCCGGTCGAAAGCTGCTCGGTTGGGCATTGGTGCTGCCGCTGGCGGTGCCCGCCTATATCGCGGCCTATATCTATGCCGACCTGCTCGATTATGCCGGGCCGGTGCAGGCGGGATTGCGCGGGCTGACCGGATGGGGGCCGCGGGACTATAGCTTCCCCGATATCCGATCGCTGGGCGGGGGGGCATTTGTGCTGGGGATCGTGCTTTACCCCTACGTCTATCTGCTCGCTCGTACCGCCTTTGCCACACAAAGCCTCAGCCAATTTCGCGCCGCGCGCAGCCTTGGCGCTGCGCCTGCCACCGCGTTCTGGCGCGTCGCCCTGCCCGCCGCGCGCCCGGCGATTGCAGGCGGGCTGGCGCTGGTGCTGATGGAGGTGCTGGCCGATTTTGGCGTGGCTGAATATTTTGCCATCCCCACCTTCAGCACCGGGATTTTCCGCAGCTGGCTGGCGATGGGGGACAAACAGGCCGCGCTCAAACTCGCCGCCGTCATGCTGCTGTTCGTGATCGCGCTGATCGCTTTGGAAGCCGCGACCCGGCGCGGACGGAGCGATAGCCGCGATGGGCTGGCATCGCGCGATGAGGCCGAACCGCTGGTGGCGCTGTCCCCGCTGGGCAAGGCGCTGGCGCTGATCGCCTGCCTTACCCCGGTGATGCTGGGATTTGTCCTGCCCGCCGGATATCTCGCCGCGCTGGCGTTGAGCGATGCGGCGCGGGGCGCGGCGGGCGATCTGGCGACCTATGCCAGCGGCAGCCTGTGGCTGGGGCTGACGACGGCGAGCGTGTGTCTGGTCGCCGCGCTGCTGCTGGCATTTGCGCGGGCGCGATCCGCCTCACCGGCCACTGCTGGCGCGATCCGGCTGGCGACGCTGGGCTATGCGCTGCCCGGAGCCTTGCTCGCGGTTGGCCTGCTCGCGCCGCTGGGAGCGTTCGACCAAGGCCTCACCCGCTTCGCGCGCGACACGTTCGGCTGGAGCGGCGGCTTGCTGCTGACCGGGACCAGCGCGATCCTGATCTACGCCTTGTCGGTGCGGTTCCTTACTGTCGCCTACAACACCGTCAGCGGGGGCCTCTCACGCATCCCGCCCGGCCTTGATGCCGCCGCGCGCAGCCTTGGCGCGCGGCCCGCCCGCGTGCTGGCGCGGATCTATGCACCTTTGCTTGCCCCGAGCCTTGCGGGGGCGGCGGCGCTGGTGTTCATCGATACCTTGCGCGAACTGCCCGCCACACTGATCCTGCGGCCCTTCAACCTCGAAACGCTGGCGACCCGCACCTATCGCCTCGCCAGCGATGAACGGCTGATCGAGGCATCTATCCCGGCGCTTATCCTGCTGGGGGTAGGCCTGTTGCCGGTACTATTGCTGAACCGTCTGGCGCGGCGTTGAATGCCAAATGCAGGAGATCAACCCGGCGGAGACACCCAATGACGGGTGCTATTCCCCCACCGGAATGAACCGCACCGCCACCCCGCCGGAAGATGCCAGCCAAACGGCGAAATCCTCACCCCCGGTCACCAGCTTTTCCTCGATCACGATGGCGTAAGGGTTGGTGTCCCAATGCGCGCCTGCCCCATCGCGGTAGATTTGCGCGCGGTATTGTTTGCCGGGGTCAAGGAAGCTCAACGGCACTGACAGATCGCGCGCATTTTCATCGGTGACAGCGCCAAGGAACCATTCCTTGGACTTGCGCCCCTGCCGCGCGATGGCGACATATTCGCCCACTTCGCCGGCCAGCGCGATGCTTTCCTCCCAGTCTGCCTCAACGTCCTTGATGAACTGGAAGGCGTCCATCCGCGCCTCGTAATTTTCGGGCAGGTCGGCGGCCATCTGGAGCGGCGAATAGAGCACCACATACAACGCCAATTGCTTTGCCAGCGTCGTCTGCGGGCGGTTTGACGGGTCGCCGCGCGGGATATCGGCGCGCACCGGGGGGCGTTCATTCGGGCGCAGGTCAAAGATGCCGGGGGTAAAATCCATCGGCCCCGCCAACATCCGGGTGAAGGCCAGCATCGCCTCATGCGAAGGCGGGTTAGGCGGCGTTCCCCAGGCGTTGAACTCCATCCCGCGCGCGCCTTCGCGGGTCATCCAGTTGGGGTAGGTGCGGCGTAGGCCCGTATCCTTGACCGGCTCGTGCGCGTTGATCGCAATTTGCCGCTTGGCCGCCGCTTCGACCACGCGCAGGTGGTGGCCGACCATGAACTGGCTGTCGTGCCATTCGTAGCGCCGGATGCCGTTTTCATCCACCCGCACAACATCGCCCGCATCGGCGACATAGCCGGTCTTGACCGCGCGCACCCCGGCTGACTGCATCAGGTCAAACGCGGCCTCCATCTGGCTTTCGTAATTGGTGATATTGGCCGATGTTTCGTGGTGCCCGATCAGCCGCACGCCCTTTGATTGCGCATAGCGGCCCAGCTCGGCGAGGTCATAATCGGGCATCGGTTCGGTGAAGCGGAACACGTCGCCATTGTTGAACCAATCACCGTCCCAGCCGATATTCCAGCCTTCAACCAGCACGCCGGAAAAACCGTGCTGCGCAGCAAAATCGATGTAGCGTTTGGTTTCCGCCGTGGTCGCACCATGGATGCCATCGCGGCCCCAGCTGCGTTCTTTGATATGCATCGCCCACCAGATGCCGATATATTTGCCAGGCTCCACCCACGACACATCGCCAAGCTTATTGGGATCGTTGAGGTTGAGGATAATGTTCGAATTGATCAGGCCCACCGCATCGCGCGCGACCTGAATGGTGCGCCACGGGGAAGTGAAGGGTGCGCGGGTCTTGACCTTCGGCCCGCCCGACCAATTGCGCAGCCGCGCTTCGAAGTTGCCAGCGCGCAAGGCACCCAGCGACATCGCCGAATAATCGACCAGCGCGGCTTCGTGGATGGCAAAGTGGATGCCCGCCGGATTGCGAAACGTGGCCGGCGTGTGCGCGTCATCAACCTGGCCCGCCGTGCCGGTGCGGGTGACGTATTCATAGCGGTTGAACTCGTCGCTTGGCGTGTACCACATGGTGGTCTGCTCACCCACGCCGAACTGGGTCAGTTCTTCGACAATGGCGATATCGCCTTGCAGCGCCGCCTGCTCGGCCAGCTCGTATCGAAAGCCGATCCCGCTATCAAAGGCGCGAAACCGCACGGTAATCTGCCGCGCCGGGCCGGTGGTTGCCGCGAAGGTCACGGCGAGTTCATTATGCCGATCCCGCACCACGCGGCGCTCACCCCAGGGCTGTTCCCACGCCGTATCCTTGGCCGCGCGGGCCGAGGCGGTGATCGCAAGATCGCGTTCAAACCCGTGATGTTCGGCAAACAGCATCCCGAGGCGCGATGGCGCGATGGCCCCCTCACCGTCATAGTTGACCGCATAGGTCGCAAACCCCGCATCATCGCTGACTGTCACGGTAATCCTGCCATCGGGTGAGGCCAGCATCAGCGTTTCGGCGGAAAGCGGCGCGCCAATGCCAAACATCAGCGCCGCCAGCGCGGCCCATTTCGTCCATATCCGCATCATGCCCTGCCTCATTTGGTTTCGCTGAAAATCCTGTAGCCCCACGGCGCGAGGTCGATCGTCTCACCGCCCGCAAACGCCGCCGCTTCGCCGCTGAGTGCATCGACGTAGCGGCCATGATGGCGCGCGTGATCGAACGACACGGCCTGCGCACGCGGGGAAAGGTTGAACACCGCGAACACCCGCTCTCCCGCCTGCCCGCGGGTGAAGGCAAACACGTCGTTAGCCGCGTTGCTCGGCACCTCGACCATGCCTGCGCCGAACCGCCCATTGTGGAGCGCGGGCATTTCAGTCTTGAGCGCGATCAGGCGACGAAACAGGCCATCATAACGCCCCGGCCGCCAAGTGATCGGGTCTTTCTCAAAGAAGGCCAGTTGGCGATCCAGATCGGCCTCCTGCCCATTGTAGATCAGCGGCAAGCCGATGCCCACAAACGACAGCGCAATCACGGCTTCGTAGGCCGGGCCGTAGATATCAGCCGCCACCGCGTCCCACGAATTCTGATCGTGGTTATCGGTATAGGTCATGCGCATCGCGGCGTGCGGCCAGCTTTCGGCCTGTTCGGCGTAATAACTGCGGATCGCGCTCGCCCCGCTGCCGTCCTTGGCAAGGCGCTGCATCGCCTCTTTCCATTTCCACGCATAGGTCGCATCGAACGCGCGGGCGTGAAGATCGCGCTGTTCCCATTCGGCCAGCATGAAGACCGGCTTGACCTTGTCGAGTTCAGCGCGCGCGGTCTCCCAGAAATCGAGCGGGACGTATCCGGCCACGTCGGCGCGGTAGCCATCGATCCCGAATTCGCGCACCCAATAGACCAGGCTTTCAGTCATGTATTGGCGCAAGGCCGGTTGGCTGAAATCGAAATCGGCGACGTCCGACCAATCGGTGCCCACCGGCGACATCAACGCGCCTTCGGGGCTGCGGGTGTACCATTCGGGGTGTGTTTGGGTAAGCGGGTTGTCGAATGCCGAGTGGTTCGCGACCCAATCGAGGATCACCTTCATCCCCAGCCGGTGCGCTTCATCGACAAACGCGCGAAACTCCGCCTCGGTGCCCAGTTCGGGATTGACTGCGCGGTAATCGCGCACCGCATAGGGACTACCCAGCGTGCCCTTGCGGTGCAGTTCACCAATCGGGTGGATCGGCATCAGCCAGATGATGTCGACGCCCATATCGGCGAGGCGCGGCAGGTGTTTTTGCGCGGCGGCAAAGGTGCCCTCAGCGGTGAATTGGCGGGTGTTGAGTTGATACAGCACCGCATCGCGCGTCCAATCGGCGTTCTCGATTGCGACCAGCGGCTGCGGGTTGTAGTCGGGCTGCGCCAGCGCGGGGGCGGCGGTGAACCCACCGGACATGAAGGCGGCAATCAGGCCGAATGCAAGGCGCATCATGCTGCCTCCACCACCGCCGCCGGTTGGGGCGCGGCCCCTTCGCCATCGGTCACAAACAACGTCGCAATCGCCGCCAGCACAAAACTGACCGCCGCGATCACCATCGCGTAGATCGGCTCCCCGCCGAACAGGTTGGTGACAAGGAAGCCCAGCACCGTCGCCGCGAGCAGTTGCGGCACCACGATGAAGATGTTGAACACCCCCATGTAAATGCCCATTTTCTCCGCCGGAACGCAGCCCGCCAGGATCGCATAGGGCAGCGACACGATCGACGCCCAGGCAATCCCCACCCCAATCATCGCCACCCAAAGCAGCGCCGGATCGCGGATCAGCAGCATCGCGGCAAAGCCCGCCGCGCCCAACAGCAGATTGATCGCGTGCAGCCGTCGCCGGTCAATCCGCGCAGCGATCCAGATAAAGCCCAGCGCGGCGGCCGCCGCCAGCCCGTTGCGCACCGATCCCAGCAGGCTCCACCAATCGGCGGCATCCTGGTAGCCGCGCGTCGCGGGATCGGGCGCGGCAAAGTGATATTCGGCGACTGCGGGGGTGCCGTAAATCCACATCGCAAACATCGCGAACCAGCTAAAAAACTGCACCACGGCGAGTTGCTGCATGGTCTTGGGCATGGCGAAGAGATCACTCACCACTTCCATGAAGCCGCTGTTATTGCGCCTGCCCGAACGCAGCACGCTGGCGACCAGTTGCACCGCGCCGAACCCGGCGATCAGCGCAGCGAGCACATAAAGCTCCTGCGCGATATCGATCCCGCCCAGAAACGCCGGGCGCGCGCCGCTGCGGGCCAGCGCGACAATCCCAGCCACCCCCCCCCCGGCGATGATCCAGATGATCGCGCCCTTGCGGA
>JAHJSJ010000191.1 GCA_018830415.1 Alphaproteobacteria bacterium
AACACTTGGGATCGACAGACAAGGGGGCTACGACAGAGCCGATGAGTGAAGAAAGACGCCAGAAGATGGATTATAGCTCCGCCCACCATCACGATGATGATTTTGATGAAGACAATCCGCTGGGTAAACCCGACGTGCCCAATCACGTGCAGGATGCCATCCGCACGCTGATCGCATGGGCAGGCGATGACCCAGACCGCGAAGGGTTGCGCGATACGCCTAAGCGAGTCGGGCGCGCTTGGCTGGAATATTGCGAAGGCTACAAGCAGGATCCGGCGATCCACCTTTCGCGGGTTTTCGAGGAAGTCGGCGGGTATGACGAGATCGTGCTGCTGAAGGACATCCCGTTCCAGTCGCATTGCGAACACCATTTGGCCCCGATCACCGGCAAGGCGGCGATTGCCTATCTGCCGAACAAGAAAGTCGTGGGCATTTCAAAACTGGCGCGCGTGCTGAACGGCTATGCCCAGCGGTTGCAGATACAGGAGCGGCTGACCGCCGAGGTCGCCAAGTGCATCTGGGACAATCTTGAACCGCACGGCGTTGCGGTGGTGATCGAGGCGCAGCACGGCTGCATGACCGGACGCGGGGTGAGGACGCCCGGCGTCGGCATGATTACCAGCCGCGTGCTCGGCTGTTTTCTGGAAGATCAACGCAGCCGCAAGGAAGTGATGAGCCTGATGGGCTATTGATCGGCAGATTTGCCTGACTTCAATAAAGGGCACCTGCCAAAAGGTAATAAAGGGCGCCTGCCAAAAGGTGCCCTTTATTATGTCCGAAATGCAGCCGGTCAAAGCTGGCCGAGCATATGCTCCGCACTCGACACTTTGAAATCGCCCGGTTCTTCGATGTTGAGCTGTTCGACAATGCCATCATTGACGACCATCGAAAAACGCTGGCCGCGCTTGCCCAGGCCAAAGCCTGAACCGTCCATCGTCAGGCCGATCGCCTCGACAAATTCGGCATTGCCATCGGCAAGCATGGTGATGTCGTCACTGCCAGCGGCCTTGTTCCAGGCCCCCATGACAAAGGCGTCATTGACGGCGGTGCCAATGATTTCGTCGACGCCTTTGGCCCTAAGGTCAGCGGCCTTGTCGACGAAGCCCGGCAGATGCCTGGCCGAACAGGTCGGGGTGAAGGCGCCGGGAACGGAGAACAATGCGATCCGTTTGCCCGCGAAATATTCGCCTGATTTTACCGCCTGCGGGCCTTCGGCGGTGGCTTTCACCAAGGTGACTTCGGGGAGTTTGTCGCCAACGGAAATCGTCATGTCGTGTGCATCCTTTGTGCGGGGGAACCTTGCGTCGTTGTATAGTGATCGCTGCGGCAGGGGCAACAAATAGACATATAAAGATAAGTTTATATTTGCCTCAGGCCGTCCGCGTCGCTAGGGGCACGGCATTGGTCAGCGCCCGCGCCATTTCCGCGCGGGCTGACGCAGGAGACAGATCATGGCAACCGCCCCCACCACTACCGCCCCGACCCAGGAACATGTCATCAGGGACATCACGCTGGCCCGTTTTGGCCGCGATGAAATCCGCATTGCCGAAACCGAAATGCCCGGCCTGATGGCGCTGCGCGAAGAATATGGCGCGGCGCAGCCGCTCAAGGGCGCGCGCATTACCGGTTCGCTGCACATGACGATCCAGACTGCGGTGCTGATCGAAACGCTGGTGGCGCTGGGTGCAGAGGTGCGCTGGGCGACCTGCAATATCTATTCAACGCAAGATCACGCAGCCGCCGCGATTGCCGAGAGCGGGATTCCCGTGTTTGCTATCAAGGGTGAGACGCTGGGCGAATACTGGGATTATGTCGGCCGGATCTTCGACTGGTCGACCGAGGCTGATCCCGACCTTACCTGCAATCTGATCCTGGATGATGGCGGCGATGCCACGATGTTCGCGCTGTGGGGCGCGCGGATTGAAGCGGGCGAGGAACTGCCCGCTCCTGCCAATGCCGAAGAAATCGAATTTCAGCGCGCATTAAAGGCGTTTGTCGCGGCCAAGCCCGGCTATCTCACCAAGGCGGTGAAGGCGATCAAGGGCGTGTCGGAGGAAACCACCACCGGGGTGATGCGGCTGTATCAGATTGCCAAACAGGGCAAGCTGCCGTTCCCGGCGATCAACGTCAATGACAGTGTTACCAAATCGAAGTTCGACAATCTGTATGGCTGCAAGGAATCGTTGGTCGACGCGATCCGCCGCGCGACTGACGTGATGCTGGCTGGCAAGGTCGCCTGCGTGGCTGGCTATGGCGATGTGGGCAAAGGCTCGGCCGCCAGCCTGCGCAATGGCGGCGCGCGCGTGATGGTGACCGAAATCGATCCGATCTGCGCCTTGCAGGCGGCGATGGACGGGTTCGAGGTCGTGACGATGGAGGACGCAGTCAAGCGCGCCGATATCTTCGTCACCTGCACCGGCAACGAGGATGTTATCACCGCCGATCACATGATGGCGATGAAGCCGATGGCGATCGTCTGCAACATCGGTCACTTCGACAGTGAAATCCAGATCAGCGCGCTGTCGAATTATGACTGGAAAGAGGTCAAAGAGGGCACTGACCTCGTGACCTTCCCCGATGGCAAGTCGATCATCGTGCTGGCCAAGGGCCGTCTGGTGAACCTTGGCTGCGCCACCGGTCACCCGAGTTTCGTGATGAGCGCGAGCTTCACCAACCAGACGCTGGCGCAGATCGAGCTGTTCACCAAGGCGGACGAATACGACAACGACGTTTATGTCCTGCCCAAACACCTCGATGAAAAGGTGGCGGCGTTGCATCTGGACAAGCTGGGCGTGAAGCTTAGCCAGCTCAGCAACAAACAGGCCGATTATATTGGTGTGCCGCAGGCTGGCCCGTTCAAGCCCGATCATTACCGCTATTGATCGCAAGAAACTGTCCGTCCCGCCCTGTTTTGTCACGGGGTTGGGGGCGGATGGGGTCATCCCCGTTGCACTGACGCGCGGGCGCGCATAGCGAAGGGGCAATGGACATCTCGCCCGTCTCGCTTGTGCTGATTGCGCTGGTGCTCGCCGCTTGGGCGGTGGGCGCTGCGGTGGTCATCATCCGCGCCAATCGGGGCATGAAGCGCGCGAGGGCGCTCAAGACCAGCCTCAAACGGATGCAGGCGCTGCTCGATGTCGCGCCCGCACTGCCACTGCTGGTGCGAGTCGACGGGCGGATTGAAGCGCCCGACAAACTGGCACGTTTGCTGGGCCTTGCGGCAATGCCGAAATATCTCAGCGAACTGGCACCCGACGGCGGGGCGAGCAAGGCCGGCGGGCTATCCCGCGAACAGGTCGACCAATTATGGGCTCGGGTGCAGGCGACGCAGAAAAGCGCTGCTCC
>JAHJSJ010000192.1 GCA_018830415.1 Alphaproteobacteria bacterium
CGAACTGGTGGGCCGCGCCAAGGACATGATCATCTCGGGCGGGTTCAATATCTACCCCAGCGATCTGGAGGCGGAATTGCTGAAAGAGGCGGCCGTGGTCGAGGCTGCGGTGGTGGGCGTGCCGTCACGCAACTGGGGGGAAAGCCCGGTCGGCTTCGTCGTGCTGAACAATGGCGTGGGCGACTGCGCCGCGATCATGGCGGCGGTGAACGCGCGGTTGGGCAAGACCCAGCGGCTCGCTGCGCTCTACGCCATCGCCGAAATGCCGCGCAGCCATATCGGCAAACTGCTCAAAAGCGACCTGCGCGAAGAAGCCGAGCGGCTGGTTGGAGATGCGTTTTGAGCGCCCGCAAGTGCAGCATATGTCGCTCGATTAGACGTCAACCATAAAATGCAAGCGGGTTGACGGAGAGCCAATAATTTGCAGACTGCCGGCGGGGTTATCGAAGGGGGCAAAGCTTTCCACAGATAGGAATTGTAGATGAGGGCATATTCAATTCTGGCCGCTTCCTGCGCGGCATTTGCACTAAGTTCGTGCGGGCCATCTTTCGAGGGGCCGCAAACGGAAGATATCGAGCAGTTTCTCGAAATGGAACTGCCCGAAGGGCTTGATGCTCAGGACGTAGAAATTCAAGCGGCGCAGAACATTGGCGATGAGATCGAGCCAATCTATCGTTCCCGCGTCAAGTTGAATCTAGTGCTTGAAGAAGACTTCGCGGAAGTGGAGGATTATGTCGGTGAACGTCCGGTGGTCAAGATCACCAAGAAAAAGGGCACTGAAATCCCTGCGATAATGTTTACGCGCGGCGAACCAATCGGCAGCGATGACTGGAAGGTTGAAAGAGAGAAGCTGGAGTTCAAATATTTTGACGGCAATCCAATGAGCGCATTTGAAAACCCGATCATCAAGGGTTCGGATGAGGAAAAGGGAGCTGTCGAAGCGGCCAAGAAAAAGGCCGCCGAAGAAGAGCGTGAAGAAAAGGCTAAGGTCGCCGCTGCCCAAAGGGCTTTTGTGGGCAACTGGAAGGCCAGCCAGCCGTTGATGACATACGGATCCGTCTATTCCAGCAATGGCGTCCAGGTCGGATTGAGTTTCAACCTGGGGCCCAATAGCGATGGCTTTGGCCGGGGCACGGCGCTGGTCTATGATTTCAACAGACCATCGGTGTCTGCACGAAGCGACGTGACCTATACGGTCAATGATGACGGCAGCCTTGCGAAAGTCACATTCCTGTCGCGCGCACAAAACGACGCTGTCCCTTGGTATGTCTCTGAAGATACGAGCTTCAATCTGACTTCCGACGGCAATGTCACAGTGGGCGGCTATGGTCGCTGGACCATCAAGATGTCGAAATAGTCAGCGATGCGCCCGGCCTGGGCAAGGCCGATTGAGACGCGGCCACCATCATAGGGGGAGGGGCCGGTGGCCGCGTCTCTTTCGCTGCGTGCCCGAACCCTTGGGGTGGCGGGCAATCGACTGGGCAGGATGGCCGAGCGAGGGGGAGGGCTGGCCGATCCTGCCGGTCAGGCAGGCGGGCAGACAGGCCGTTTCCGAACCGTGCTGCCGAGCGATCATCTCACATGGAGAATGCCGGTTTGAAGAGAGGGGTCCGGCACCCGATCGCTTGGGGTTGCAATTGGTGTTCGATTGCATCGAATTCAAATGCGAAAACACCAAGGTTGGTTGCGTAAAACGCAATCGAGGTGCGGCGACGCCCGCCGCAGCGTCACCTTTGCGCAGGGGCCGCATTGATGCGCTCCGACTGCGGTGCAAAATATTTCATCAGGAGCGCCGCAGCGCTGGACAGCGCGGGCTGCCCTGCCGTAATTCGCGCCCATGAGCGCGCACCCATCCCCATCGCAGGCGGGCCTTTCCGCTGTTCCCGACTCGATCCTGATCGTCGATTTCGGGTCGCAAGTGACCCAGCTGATCGCGCGCCGCGTGCGTGAGGCCGGGGTCTATTCCGAAATCGCCCCCTTCACCCAGGCCGAAGCGGCGTTCCACCGGTTGCAGCCCAAGGGGATCATCCTCTCCGGTTCCCCCGCCAGCGTGCCCGATGATGGCAGCCCCCGCGCGCCGCAGATACTGTTCGATGCGGGCGTGCCGATCCTTGGCATTTGTTATGGCCAGCAGGTAATGAGCCATCAGCTCGGCGGCGAAGTGCGGCCGGGACATGAGACAGGGGAGGGCGGCGAATTTGGCCGCGCCTTTCTGACCGTCACCGCCGAATGCGCGCTGTTTGACGGGCTGTGGGCGGTGGGGACACGCCATCAGGTATGGATGAGCCACGGCGACAAGGTGACGCAGTTTGCCCCCGGCTTCGATATCGTTGCCACCAGCGACGGCGCGCCCTTCGCGGTGATCGCTGACGAAGCGCGGCGGTTCTACGGCACACAATTCCACCCCGAAGTCGTTCACACGCCCGATGGCGGAAAGCTGATCGCCAATTTCGTGCGCCATGTCTGCGGGCTGGCTGGCGATTGGACGATGGCCGAATTCCGCAAGACCAAGATTGCCGAAATCCGCGCACAGGTGGCCGATAAGCGGGTGATCTGCGGCCTTTCCGGCGGGGTCGATTCGGCGGTGGCGGCGGTGCTGATCCACGAAGCGATCGGTGACCAGCTGACCTGCGTCTTCGTCGACCACGGGTTGATGCGCATGAACGAGGCCGACCAGGTCGTGACCCTGTTCCGCGATCACTACAACATCCCGC
>JAHJSJ010000193.1 GCA_018830415.1 Alphaproteobacteria bacterium
CAGAAGGTTGATGACAAGGGTGCCATCGGCGCGCTGTTCCATCGGCAGGTGCGGCGAGACGCCGACTTCATCGGCAGGCGGAACGACAGCGAGCGGCGGAGGTTCATCGATCATCAGGTACCTCGTCCCTTTTTCAGTCGAAGATGAACCCCTGCGCCACCGCGTCGGCGATTACCTGTTCTCCAGTAAGCATCGGGCTTTCTTGCACAATATCATACCAATCAGGCTTTTCATCGACAAAAATCTGCTGCTCGATCCCGAAGCCCTGTGGCAGGTTGAACAGCCCGGCGAGGAAAGACCGGTTGCCAGTCGGAACAAACCGGTACCACAGGTTGCTACCGCAAATGGAACAGAACGCGCGCTCTGCCCAAGTGCTGGAGCGGTAAACGGTGATGGCACCCTCGCCCGTCACCTCAGCAGTCTCACCCTTGACCCCGGCGTAGAATGCCCCGCCCCAGCGTTGGCACATCGCACAGTGACAGATATCGACCTCGGCCTGCATTGCGGTCACTGCAATCGTCACCGCTCCGCATAGGCACCGCCCTGTAATCGGCTCGACCAGCCGCTAAGGGAAGGAAATCACGCTCACAACGGGACGCCGGGCACCTGTTTGGCGGTGCGGATCGTCAGCGAGGTTTTTACGCTTTCGACATTGGGCGCAGGCGTGAGTTTGCCGGTCAGAAACTCCTGAAAGCTCTGCAAATCCTTGCTCACGATCTTGAGGATAAAGTCGATTTCGCCGTTGAGCATATGGCATTCGCGCACTTCGGGCAGTTCGCGCATGTGCTCTTCAAACTCGCGCAGCGCGCTTTCGGCCTGGCTTTTCAGGCTGACCATCGCGAACACGGTGATCGCAAAGCCCAGCTTCGATGGGTCGATATCGGCGTGATAACCGCGGATCACGCCATCTTCTTCAAGCCCGCGCACGCGGCGCAGACACGGCGGCGCGGTGAGCCCGACCCGCTGCGCCAGTTCAACATTGGTTACGCGGCCTTCCGCCTGCAATTCTGACAGCAGGCGGCGGTCGATTTCGTCCAGATTGGCCACTCGGCTTAAGCTCCTCCAGCATCGCGCCATTCACCAGGCGGCAACGCCACGTGCGATATGATCAAAAAGTAATATCAAGCGCACCGGGCGGCTCGCTTGGCTAATATTATTAGGTCTGCCAGCAATTGTCCCGCTTTGCAACGCGCCTCGCACGGCTGCGTGTTACAATTGCGCCATCCTGATAGAACGATAAGGACGAACCTGTTTATGAGCGTCCTATGCGGGGCGCCGATGCCTGCGATTCGGGCCGGTGGGCCGGTAGGGAGTGCCGTTTGTTTTTTGATGATCGCCTTGCCACTGTGCTGCGCCAACGCGCTTCTGGCGAGGCGGGCTTGCGCACGCAGTTCCGGCAATTGCTTGATCTTCTGGGTAAAGACCGGGCGCGTCGGGGCAGTCAGCCCGATCATAGCCTGATCGCGGCCGCGTGGCTGAGGATGGACGCGCTCGCCCAGGCGATCCCTGCGCCCGAACGCGCGGCCATGATCCGCGAACCCGGCTGGCGGTTCCGCAGCCCCGATCTGGCCGCACATCTCGCCGATCATGAACCCGAAGTCACCTCCGCCGCGTTGACCCGCGCCGAACTTTCGCCCGCAGAATGGGTCGCGCTGATCCCGCGCCTGCCCGTGCGTGCACGCGGTTTCCTGCGCAACCGGCGCGATCTGCCGGTCGACGTCGAAGCGGTGCTTTCCCGGCTGGGTGTGCATGATCGCGGGCTGCCCGCACCAATCAACGCTGATGACGATGCAGCGGTTGCCGCCTCACCCCCCGCTGCCCCGGTGCCGCTGCGCGTTGCCGCATCAAGCCCGATCCCCACACCCCGCAATCGCGCAGACAGCGGGCGCACCGAAATTTCGGCGTTGGTCGAAAGGATCGCGCAATTCCGGCGCGAGCGCGGGGAGAGCCGTCAGGATGCAGAACGATCACCGCGCCTGCCGCTGGGTGAACTGCCCGAGCGGGCCGAGCGTCTGGTTTCCAGCGTCGGCTTTGCTGCTGATGCGACCGGACGGATCGAATGGGCCAGCAGCGACGTCGCACCGATGGTGATCGGAATGCGGCTGTTCGCACCGCAACGGCGCGGTGATGATGATACTGGTGACGTCGGGCTGGAACGCGCGTTTGCCCGCCGCCAGCCAATCTCGCGCGGCGAGATCACCTTGGCTGGCGCGCCCGCGATTGCCGGGGACTGGATTATCGATGCTCAGCCGCGCTTCAGCGATGAAGGCCATTTTACCGGCTATTTTGGCCGCCTGCGCCGCATCCCTGCGGAAACCAACGCCCTGCACAGTCCTGAAGCGCATGAGGCCGATCGGATCCGCCAATTGCTGCATGAACTGCGCACCCCCGTTACCGCCGTGCAAGGCTATGCCGAGGTGATCCAGCAACAATTATTTGGCCCCGCCCCGCACGAATATCGCGCGCTGGCCGCCGCGATTGCGGCTGATGCAGCGCGGATCCTGGCTGGGTTCGAGGAGCTTGACCGGCTGGCCCGGTTGGAAACCGGCGCGATCGCCATGGCGTCTGGCGAAACCGATCTGGCCGCGTTGATCCGCCGCACAGCCGCGCAGCTTGAACCGGTGCTGGAGCAACGCCGCGCCGGGCTGGCGATCAAATTTCCGGCGAACACCACACTGCTGATCGCGCTTGACCCGGATGATGCCGAAGCATTGGTGTGGCGCCTGCTGGCGAGCCTTGCGGCAGCCTGCGGCACGGACGAGCAGATCGTGTTGCGGCTGGCCCCGCTGATCGGCGCGAACGGGGCAATGGCACAGATTGGTTGCACCCTGCCGGCCCGGCTGGCGGCGGAGGATGATCTGTTCGCCGCTACCGCCCGCAGCAATGACAGCGCAATCAATCCCGGACTGTTCGGCGCAGGCTTTGCACTGCGCCTCGCCCGGGCCGAAGCACGCGTGGCCGGCGGCGGCATGGTGCGCGATGGCGATACCGTGGTGATGACCGTGCCGCTTTTGACCGATAGCCAAGGCCGGGCCAACCCGGTCGATCATGATGCATTTGCAGCAGGCAGGTAATGGCCACGAAGGCCGTGGAAACCGGACAATGGTGACAGGATCAATGCTCGATGTGCCCGCTGCGGGCAGCGCGGCGGCCTTCGCACCCGGCTTTGGGCAGCGGGTGCTGTTGACTGTCGATACCGAGGAGGAATTCGACTGGAAGGGCCCGTTTCGGCGCGATGGCTACGGGCTTGATCACGTCACCGCGATCCCGCGGTTTCAGAGCTTTTGCGAAGGGTTGGGCGCGCATCCGGTCTATCTCGTCGATTGGCCAATCGTGAACGATCCGGCGGCTGTCGCAATTATCGGGGATGCCGTGCGGCGCGGCACGGCGGAGGTCGGCGTGCAATTGCACCCTTGGGTCAATCCGCCTTTCAAAGAAGAGGTCTGCACGCGCAATTCCTTTGCCGGAAACCTCCCGCGCGATCTGGAAGCCGCCAAATTCATGGCGCTGCGCGACGCTATCGAGGCCGCGTTCGGCAGCGCGCCGCTGATTTACCGCGCCGGACGCTACGGGCTGGGAGCGCATACGGCCGAACTGCTGATGGCCGCCGGGATCCGCATCGACACTTCGGTGCGCACCTTGTTTGATTATTCCGCGGACGGCGGGCCCGATTATTCACACCACCCGCTCGCGCCATACTGGGTGGATGATGCGCACCAATTGCTCGAACTGCCCGTCACCAGCGCCTATCGCGGTCCGCTCGCGCGGTTTGGGCCGCTGGTGCACCGCGCCCAACGCCATATCCCGACCTTGTTTGCGGGCTTTTCGCGCCTCAACTTGCTCGAACGCATCGCGCTCACACCCGAAGGCGTGTCAGCCGAAGAAGCACTGCGCGGGATTGACGTGGTGATCAACCGCGGCTTGCCGGTGCTGGTGTTATCGTTTCACAGCCCCACGCTGGCCCCGGGCCACACCCCCTATGCCGCGACCGAAGCGGAGGTTGAGGCGCTGTATCAGTGGTTTGCCACAATCTACGCCGATCTTGCCCGGCGCGGCGTACGTTCAACCACCGTCAGCGAAATCATTGCTGCAACCGGCGGATAACGCCGGAAGCTGCGCGGCGCAGACGCATTTCCCGCGCGCGGCGGGCCAGCATCCCGGCGCGCGAACAAACTCGTGTGCCCAGCCTTTGATACTGGCTTGTTTCGCAATCGCGGTCAGAGTAGGGGCACAAAATCGTCCTGTCTCCGGTGCCATGTTTCATGGGCCTGTAGCTCAGTGGTTAGAGCTGGCCGCTCATAACGGCTAGGTCGCGGGTTCGAATCCTGCCGGGCCCACCGGGGGCGGGCCGGGGCAAAAGTGTCGGGGAGTAGCGCAGCCTGGTAGCGCATCTGGTTTGGGACCAGAGGGTCGCAGGTTCGAATCCTGTCTCCCCGACCATTTTCGGGACTCAAGGCCACCAAAACCACGCAATTCCGCCATTTTCCTCCATATGAGGAAATTGGTCGGGAATCATTCTGCGTAAATTGTGCCACACATTGTGCCACAGATTGTGCCAGACTGTGCCCACCAAGGCCCTCCGAATCGGGGCTTGGCAACCATGGCAATCTATCGGCGCAGCACAATTTTTTGGTGAAAAGCCCGCGTGACCTACGCGGTGGCCGGACCGCGTCCTACAATCCTTCGCATGTCGCTACGCACCGCGAGCCCCACACAGGCTCGGGCGCGGGCGCACCAACTCGGACTTGCGAGGAATGCGATCATGGAACAGCTGCCCATCCTGCGCCGGACCTTAAAACCGGAAGACCTGCCGAAAATCTTCAAACGCGCGTTCGAGCGCGAACTCGACCGCGCCATTCTAACGCAGATCGCCGCGTAACGAGCCAAAGCCATCAAGCCACGCTGCAGCGCACCGGCCCCGCAGTTCATTCCATGAACCAACCGTGGCTGACGATCAGCGATTGCCCGGTCAACGCGTTGGTTTTTGCCCCGGCGAAATACAATACCGCTTCGGCGACATCTTCGACCGTGGTGAATTCGCCATCGACGGTTTCCTTGAGCATGACGTTCTTGATCACATCTTCTTCGCTGATGCCCAGTTCCTGCGCCTGTTCGGGGATTTGCTTGTCAACCAATGGCGTGCGGACGAAACCGGGGCACACCACATTGCTGCGGACATTGTGCTTGGCACCTTCCTTGGCGACCACCTTGGACAGGCCGATCAGCCCGTGTTTGGCGGTGACATAGGCTGATTTGAGCACGGATGCCTCTTTGGAATGGACCGATCCCATATAGACAATCGATCCAGAATTGGCGGCATACATGTGTTTGAGGCAGGCCTTGGTGGTCAGGAACGCCCCATCGAGATGCACGGCAAGCATCTTCTTCCAGTCGGCAAACGGATATGCCTCGACCGGATGGACGATCTGGATACCGGCATTGCTGACCAGAATATCGATCCGGCCATAGGTTTCGGCCACCAGATCGATCCCGGCGTTGACCGCGGCTTCATCAGTCACATTCATTTCGACGCCGATTGCCTGGCCGCCAGCTGCGATGATGTCCTGCGCGGCGGCCTGCGCCGCATCCAGCCGCAGATCGGCGATCGCCACAATCGCCCCTTCGCGGGCAAAGGCATGGGCGATTTCCTTGCCAATCCCGCTGGCAGCTCCGGTCACGATGGCGACTTTATCTTTGAAACGGCTCATGCAAATTTCCTTCGGTTGGAGATCATTTGGCGAGATAGTCATGCACGACTTCGCCAAGATTAAGGGTGAGGTCAGCAACCAGATGCACTGCGGAAAGGATCTCCAATGCCGGCAGATCGGCAACCGGAGCCAGAGCATGGGGGTGCAATTCCAGCGCGGCCGGCCCGCTCCACGCCCCTTTCAGCTCTATGTCCGACATGAAATAGCGCACCAGTTCGCAAATCCGCGGCGTGCCGTCCACATGTGGCATGATCTTGAGCAGAAAGCCCGGTTCACCCAATGCCGCCAACGCCTTGTCATGGTCAAGCGCCTGATGCTTGTAACCCATGCTGCCGGTGGCGATCCGCACCGGGCCGTAATCAAGCGTGCCCAGCAAGGTATCATGCGCGGTGGTCAGCGAAGGCGTCGCCAGTTTCTTGGGAAAGCCCCACAATTCGCGTCCGCCGGCAATTGGCGGATCATCGTCAAGGAACATGGCATGCACATAGCCGCCGTGCTGGCCCTTGAACGATACCGGAATGACCTGACCGGATTCGGTATAGTCGCCAAACCCGGTGCTGTCCGGCATCCGGATGAATTCATATTTCACGATCGGCGCATCAAATTCCAGCGGAGCGGGCACCACGCGCCGCAGCGCCACAGGATCGGTGCGATAACTGATGATCAGATATTCCCGATCAATAAAGCGATACGGCCCCGGCGGATAGCTGGGCGCATGCAGCGGCATCGAAAATGCGCGCGCGCGGATATCGGCAGCCTTCATGCCGAATGGCCAGGCAGGCGGTGATCAGGCGAGGTAATCATGGACAACCACTCCCAGTTCGAGGGTGAAATCGGCGATCAGATGCACCGAAGAGAGGATTTCAAGCACCGGCAGGTCGGCCATCGGGGCCAGCGCGTGCGGTTGCAGATCAAGCGAGGCCGGCCCGGTCCATGCTCCCTTCAACACAATATCGCGGCGATGGTATTGCACCAGCTCGCACACGCGCGGCGTGCCATCGACATGCGGGATGATCTTGAGCAGGAACCCCGGCTCACCCAGCATCGCCAATGCCTCCGCTTCATCAAGCGGCCTGTGCTTGTAGCCCATGGTTGCCCGCGCAACCCGTTCGGGCCCGTAATCCAGCTTTCCCAGCAAGGTGTCATGCGCGACTTCGAGGTGCGGGCTGGCCAGTTTCTGCGGGAACCCCCACAATTCCCGGCCACCGGAAATTGGCGCGTGCACATCCAGAAACATGTTGTGGGTATAGGCCCCGCCAACGCTCCCCAATCGCACGGGGA
>JAHJSJ010000194.1 GCA_018830415.1 Alphaproteobacteria bacterium
GCGAGCGTGCCGCCGATGTTCCCTGCGCCGATCAGCGCAATCTTGGTGCGGGCCATTATTTCGACTTCCTTCCCTGATCCATCGGGACGAAAAGTGATGCACTGACGGTTGGTGCCAACCCCCGTCCCGAGCGGCTGGGCACCCACTACACTGGGCGCGGTAGGCCGCTGTAAATGCGATTGCAACCATCAAAAGGCCGCGCGCGGAAACTATTTCTGCAAATAGTTCGCAATTGCATTAAATGTGTCAAAACAATGGCTCAGGGAAAAGCCGTAGCGTCGCTGCGGTGAGGTCAGGCGGAGGCGGTTTTGCCGATTGCCGCTGCGGCACGGCGGCGGTCGAACATTCCGGTGATCGCCAGCCAGTGCGCGTTCGCCTCAGTGTCGCCTGCCGCGCGGGCGTGTTCGGCTTCATCCAGCGCCGCTTTGACAACGCCCAGCCCATGCGTCGCAAAGTGGCGCAGCGCATCGGTCAGCAGCGGATCGAAACCTGTGCCGGGCAGCGCGCCATCGCCATCATCATTGGCGGCGCTCACCTGCGCCAGATGCACCAGCCCGCGTCCCTGTGCATACCAGCCGATCAGGCGGGCACGGTTGCGGGCGGGGGCAAAGCGGACGGTCATGGGCGGGCTTTCTGGCTATTGATGCACGCGCCGGGAAGGGGATGGGCGCGCAGCAATGGCAATAACCCCGCGCCGCTAAGGCTTGGTGTGATAACAGGGTTTCGCAGACCTTAACCCTGTTCTGCGGGTTTGCGCGCGGTGGCTATTCGGCTGCGGCTGGCTTGCCGGGCTGCGCTTTCCACTGGCCCGCGCGGGCATATTCGCCGCGCACTGCGCCGGTGCCGCTGGCAGGCTCACGCGGCAGGGTTTCCGCCTGCGGGACGGGCGGTTTCGCGGATGGGGTGGATGGGGCAGCCACTGGCCCCGGATCATAGGCGATCACCGGGCGGCTGGGCGCGGGTTCATAGGCTGCGGCCAGCGGCACGGCAGTGCTCCGTCCGCTGACCACGGGTTCAAATCCGGCATAGGCGGTGCGGAACGCCGCCGCTTCGCCGCCCGCGCCGCGATTGCGGTAGAACCGGTGCGCGCCGATGGTGCCGATATGGTCGAGGCTGGCGGCCCAGGATGGGTTCACCCACAGCGTATGGTAATGGGTGGCATGGCCGACCGGGGCATAGACGCTGCCCGCCAGGGCATCAGCCGCGATCCGCTGCGCCCGCGCCCAACTGGCACCCGCAGGCCGCCGCGCAAGGCTGCCGTCGCAGGTGAAGGTGAACTGGCACCCGGTGCTGCGCTGCGATCCCTGATACACCACCGCGCACACGCTGGCAGGCCACGATGGATGGGCGACGCGGTTCAATACCACCTGCGCCACCGCGCGCTGTCCGGCCTCGCTTTCGCTGGCGGCTTCGTACCACACCGCCTGCGCGAGGCATTCCTGCGCGCGGGCGTGGGTGAGGCCCGCGCCTGCGGAGAAAAACGGTTTGGCAGGCGCGCCAACATCGATCAGCGCGCCCAGCGCCCGTCCGCCCTCGGCCATGCCTTTGGTCAGCGGGTCGGCAGTCGGCAAGGCCACCAGCGCTGCGCCGGTCGGATCGGCCATGTAGTAGAACGCCGATCCCGGAAAGCTCATGCCGGGGCGTTCAAACGGCAGCGCGGCGGCGGCGGCCGTGCGGGTGGCGAGCGCGGCGCTGTTTTCCGCCGCCGGGCCGGGCAGGCTGGCAAACCCGCCGGGCGCGGCCATTGCGGGCACGGTGATTGCGGCGATCAGCACCGCGATCCGTTTGCGCCAGCCTTTCGGGATCGCGGGCAGCGCAAAGCGGCTGGCAGGGGCGATAAACGCAAAGGAGGCGCGCGCGCGTGGCATGGTCGTTCCGCCCTATCGACAAGCCCCTGCGGCGGCGAGCGCGCGCTACCCCCGCGTCCCGAAACCGGACATGTGCGGGCGCAGATTTAACCCCCGCCGTCCGGCCACACGCCCATGCTTGCACGCCTGCCCGCGCCGCCCTATCGCCGGGGCCAGATATGGCGCGGGATGGCAACAGCAATGGGATCGCGCGCGTGCGGAAGGGCGCGTTACTGGCGGGCGTGTTGCTGCCAAGCGCGTTGTTGGCTGCGGCCTGCACCCCTGACCGCGCGCCGGGCGCCAGTGATAACGGCCCCACCATCGTCAGCCTCAATCCCTGCATTGACGCGATGCTTGTCGAGATTGCGCAGCCCGGTCAGGTGCTGGCGCTGTCGCATTACAGCCGCGATTCCGGCTCCAGCTCGATTTCGCAGGATGTCGCTGCGCGCTACGGCGTGACCGGCGGAGCGGCGGAGGAGATCATCGCGCTCGCCCCCGATCTGGTGCTTGCCTCCCACTTCCTGCCGCAGCCGACCCGGCAAGCGCTCGAACGCGCAGGTTTGCGGGTGGAGACGTTCGGCAGCCCCACCACTCTTGCTGCGAGCATCGCACAGGTGCGCGAAGTCGCTGCGATTGCCGGTCGCGGGCTAGAAGGCGAGCGGCTGGTGCGGGACATGGCGCAGGCAGCAACCCCTGCCAAAAATGCACGACCGATCCCCGCATTGCTATGGCAACCGGGTGAGATCGTTCCGGGCAATGCGACGCTGGTGGCTGAATTGCTGCGGGCCAAGGGCTTTGCCAATCACGCCGATGCGATGGGGCTGGGGCAGGCCGATTTTGCCGCGCTTGAAACCGTGCTGGCCGATCCGCCCGAACTGCTGCTGGTGGCAGGCGCCAGTGCGGGGCAGCGCCACCCGCTGCTCGAAAGCCTCAGGCAAACGCAGGTCGAGCATCTCGATCCGCACCTGCTGTTCTGCGGCGGTCGGACGGTGGTGGGGCTGGGGGTGAGGCTCGACCAAATCCGGGCAAAGCTGCCATGAACCGCGCGTCGCTGATCTTTGCCGCGCTGCTGGCGGTGCTGGTGCCGCTGTCATTGCTGGCGGGCCGGGTGTGGATCGACCCGTTCGACATCGCGGGCAGCGGGATTGCCAATGCCGCGCTAATCCTTGCCGAACTACGCCTGCCGCGCGCGGTGCTGGCCATCATCATCGGCGCGGGGCTGGGCGCGGCGGGGGCGGCGATGCAGGGCTATCTACGCAATCCGCTGGCCGATCCCGGCCTGTTCGGCATCGCCCCGATGGCGGCACTGGGCGCGGTGGCGAGTTTCTGGCTCGGCGCGTTAATCCCGCCTGCGTGGGCGGCGTGGAGCCTGCCGCTGCTGGCGTTGATCGGGGCAGGAACGGGCATGGCGCTGCTCGCGCTGATCGCCGGGCGCACATCGTCCGACGCAGCAGGCGGCGCGGGCGGCGGGATTGCGCTGTTCACGCTGGCGGGATTGATGATCGCCAGCCTTGCGGGCGCGCTCACCGCGCTGGCGATCACGCTCGCGCCCAACCCGTTCGCGCTGTCGGAAATCGTCATGTGGCTCAACGGCGCGCTGACCGACCGTTCGTGGCGCGAGGTGATGCTGGCCGCGCCGCTGGTCGCCGCCGGGATTGCGGTGCTGGCGCTGGCCGCGCGCAGCCTTGATGCGCTGACCTTGGGTGAAGACGCGGCGCGTTCAATGGGACTCAACCCTGCGCGGTTGCTGGCACTGCTGGTGATCGGCGTGGGGCTGACGGTGGGCGCGGGGGTAGCGGTGGCGGGGATCATCGGCTTTGTCGGTCTGGTCGTCCCTCATCTGGTGCGCCCGCTGACCGATCGCCTGCCATCCAGCCTGATCGGCCCAAGCGCGCTGGCGGGCGCGTGTTTGGTGCTGGCGGCGGACAGCATCGTGCGGGTGTTGCCGCTGGTGACGGAACTGCGGCTCGGCATCGCGCTGTCGTTGATTGGTGCGCCGTTTTTCGGCTGGCTTTTGCTGCGGATGCGGCGGGGGCGGCTCTAGATGCTGGCGGCGGAAAACCTCACCTTGACGCGCGGCGGCAAGCCGGTGGTGGCAAGCCTCTCCGCCGCGCTTACCCCCGGCACGATCACCGCGATTGTCGGCCCCAATGGCGCGGGCAAATCATCGCTGCTGCTGGGGCTGGCGGGGCTGCTGGATCCTGCCGCTGGCAGCGTGATGCTGGACGGACAGGCGCTGGCCGCATTACCGCCGCGCACCCGCGCGCAGGCCATCGGCTATCTGCCGCAAACGCCCGATATCGCGTGGGATGTGGCAGTGGAAAATCTGGTGGCGCTGGGCCGCTTGCCGTGGCGTGACCGGGGGACGGCAGCGGTGGAGGCGGCGCTTGGCGCGCTCACGCTCGAACCGCTGCGCAACCGTCCGGTCAGCCAGCTATCGGGCGGAGAGCGGGCGCGGGTGCTGTTGGCGCGGGTGCTGGCGGGTGAACCGCGCTGGATTCTCGCCGACGAGCCGCTCGCCGCGCTCGATCTCGCGCATCAACTCAGCCTGATCGCGCATTTCAAGGCCTGCGCGCACGTTGAACAAGGGGGGGGCGGCCAGGGGGTAGTGGTGGTGCTCCACGATCTTGCCATTGCAATGAACCATGCCGACCGGGTGCTGGTGCTGAAAGATGGACGCCTGATCGCCGATGGCCCGCCCGAAACCGCATTGGCGGCGGACGTGATCGCGCAAGGCTGGGGCGTTGCGGCGCGCTGGCTGGGCGATGCTGGGGAGCGGGCCTTGGTGGCGGGCAAAGTGTAGAGCCGGGACGTTCTGAAAGTGCGTTGGGGGGCGATTTCGTGACGCCCCGGCTTCTGACCAATCTCTGCAATAAAGCCAGGTTGCGACCCTGAAGGACCCGGCTGGAGATCGGCAAAGAGGATTTTCTGATGACCGCAGGGCGCGGATCTGGCGACTTTAGATTTTCTGTAGGGTAGCGGTAAATGCCTATAAACGTGTTTTTATTCAGTATCTTGGTAATTCAATTTTAATCGTTTGATCCGGCTTTCGGTGCCAGCAAGCGCTGATATTGCCGTTTTGGAGGCTCCCGGAACCGCATATTGCACCCCTGCAACCCGTCCCCATTTGCCGTCCATTGCGGAAACCTTTCCGTA
>JAHJSJ010000195.1 GCA_018830415.1 Alphaproteobacteria bacterium
AGTGCCTTCATCAGGGTCGATTTGCCCGCGCCATTGCGTCCAATCAGGCCAACGCGCGCGCCCACCGGCACAGTCGCACTGGCGCGTTCAAGAATGGCCCGGCCGCCAAGCCGCACTGTGACACCGTCGATGGTAAGCATGGGCGGCCCCCTAACAGCCAATTGCCGCGCACCCAAAGGAAATTGCTGCGGTGCGGGATTTCTACGGCCCGAAGCGGATCGGCGCGTCACCGCTTTGCCACGGCGCGAATTTGGGCATGATGGCGGCGAACAGGGGGGAGGCGAGGTGCCTTTCGAGCCATTCCTGCACATGCGGCAGTCCCTGCGCATCGAACCAGTCGCGATCGGTGTTGGCGAACTGCCGGATGAACGGGAACAGCGCGATGTCGGCAAGGGTGGGGCGATCACCAATCAGATAGGCGCTCATGCCAAGACGCACATCGAGATCAAGCAACACCGACAAGCCATGCGTGCGATGATCAAGGCGGAATGTGGCCTCATCGCCGGCTGCCTCATCGGGATAGCGGTGCGGATATTTGTAGCGGTCGAGATGGTGTTTGAACGGCCCGTCATTGCGTGCGATCAGCGCCGCATCATCGCCCGCCAGCCAGTGTCCGGGATCGTGCTGCGCCAAAGCCCAGCGCATGATCGCAAGGCTTTCGTCGATCACGGTGGAGTCCTGCAACACCAGCACTGGCACGGTCGCTTTCGGGGATGCTTGGGCCAATTCGGGCGGCTTGGCGGCGAGTTTTACCTCGCGCAATTCCACCGCAATCCCCGCCACCCATAACGCCATGCGCGCGCGCATCGCATAGGGGCAGCGGCGGAAGGAATAGAGGGTCGGTGGGCTGGTCACGGCTTCGGCGGAAGCACCGCGCCGACGTGCACTTCGCCGCGTGCCTTGGCCAGCGCCTCCTGCCGTTGGCGCTCGGCGTAACCGGCGCGTTGTTCTGGCGTGCGCTCATGGATGCAGGCGGGGCAGCTCACGCCGTCCTCGTAATCGGGATGGGCCAGCGCGGCGGCGTCAAGCGGGTGGCGGCAGGCGCGGCACAGCTGGAATGTGCCTTGTTCAAGGCCGTGGCGCACCGTCACCCGTTCATCGAACACGAAGCATTCGCCCTGCCACAGGCTTTGTGTTTCAGGGATGTGTTCGAGATACTTCAGAATGCCGCCCTTGAGGTGGTAAACTTCCTCCACGCCTTCTGCCCGCAGGAAGCTGGTCGATTTCTCGCAGCGGATGCCGCCGGTGCAGAACATCGCCACCTTCTTCTTACCATCAAGCAGTTCCTCGCGGTGCTCGCGGAACCAGGCGGGGAAATCGCGGAAGCTCAGCGTCTGCGGATCAACCGCGCCTGCAAAGGTGCCGACCGCGACTTCGTAATCATTGCGGGTGTCGATCACGATGGTGTCCGGATCGGCGATCAGCGCGTTCCAGTCATGCGGATCGACATAGTGGCCGACGGCGAGCGTGGGGTCGATGTCAGGCTCGCCCATCGTCACAATCTCGCGCTTCACCCGCACCTTCATGCGGTGAAACGGCATTTCAGGCGCGGCGGAGTATTTCACGTCAAGGTCGCCGCACCCCGGCAGCGCGCGGATAGCCCCAAGCACCGAAGCCAGCGCATTGTCGGTGCCCGCAATGGTGCCATTGATCCCTTCGCGGGCGAGCAGCAACGTGCCCTTGATGCCATGCGCCTCGCACGCGGCGAATAGCGGTGCACGCAGGGCTTCGGGATCGGGGAAGGGCGTGAATTTGTAGAGCGCGGCGACTTGGATGGGCTGCGTCATTTGTCGCCAGTGTTTTTGGCGACTGCGCGCCGCCACGGCCGGGGCGCTGTCGACGGCTTCCAGCAACTCTCTAGCGATTTGGTAAACTCTTCGGCCCAGCCGCTGGGGAAGGCATCATCGACAATCCCCTCGTAGCGAACATCGGTGAAGTAATTCGGACGGAACCGCACGTCTACGGTGTCAGCGTGGAGGACGATTGCAATGCTGTCGGACGGCTCTTCTATCAAGGGGACGCCAAACCACCGCAAATTGTCGGTGGTGCGCGCATGCGCCATGGCGGCAGGACATGCTGCGAGATCGGCTTCCAGCCATTCGACCGCGCCATCGTCGAGCGCTGCCAGCAACTCTTTGCGCGACGAAACACCGCGGGTGCTGAGCTCTTCAAGCAGCCGCGTGCCGCGCCAGCGGGGTCGTTCGGGCTCACCGTCATAGGGCGCGCGGACCATCCGCACTTGCAGTCGGTCGCGACACGAGCGGTCGCCCTCGGCATCTGCGTCGTGGCACCCCTTGTACAGCGCGAGCGCGTAGACCGGGTAGTCGTAGTCATCGCCCAAGTATCGGACGGTAAGGATGGGATCGTCGATATACTTGCCATCGAAGAACCGTTCCGGATCGAAGGCTTCGGCAAGAACGGTCTGATGCAGATCGAAACCGCGCCGGCTTTCCGCCTGCGTCGGGAGCGCGGCAAGCAAGGCCAGCGTGACGGAAAGAAGCCTCAAACCCGCATCACCCAGCCATGCGTGTCGGCAATCCGGCCATTCTGGATGCCGACCAGCCGTTCGCGCATTTTCGCGGTGATCTGCCCGATCCCGCCCGCGCCGATCTGAAACTCGCCCGCGGCCGAGGCGACCGTGCCGACCGGGGTGACGACCGCCGCGGTGCCGCAGGCCATTGTTTCGAGCAGCATGCCGCTCTCGGCCTCGTCGCGCCATTGGTCGATGCTGTAGGGTTCTTCGCGCACCTCCAGCCCTTCTTCACGCAGCATCGCGATCAGCGAATCGCGGGTGATGCCGGGCAGGATCGTGCCGGTCAGCGGCGGGGTGATGACGCTGCCATCCGACCGGACGAAGAACAGGTTCATGCCGCCCAACTCCTCAACCCAGCGGTGTTCGATCGCGTCGAGGAACACCACCTGATCGCAGCCTTGCGCGGTCGCTTCGGCCTGCGGAACGAGGCTGGCGGCATAATTGCCGCCGGTCTTGGCCGCGCCGGTGCCGCCGGGCGCGGCGCGGACATAATCCTGCGCCACCCAGATTTTGACCGGGTTCACGCCCTTTTTGAAGTAATTGCCGACGGCGCTGATGATCACGATAAACTTGTATTGCCGCGCGGGCCGCACGCCGAGGAAGGCTTCGGACGCGAACATGAACGGGCGGATATAGAGCGCGCCGCCATCAACCGGCGGCAGCCAGGCGGCGTCGGCCACCACCGCTTCGCGCACTGCGGCGAGGAACAGTTCCTCGGGGATTTCGGGCATCGCCATGCGCCGCGCGCTGGCGTTGAACCGCGCCGCGTTGGCTTCGGGCCGGAACAGCGCAAGCCCGCCGTCGGCGTGGGCATAGGCTTTCATGCCTTCAAAGATTTCCTGCGCGTAATGCAGCACGCTGGCGGCAGGATCGAGGCTGATCGGGCCGCGCGGGCCGATGGTCGGCGTCTGCCAGCCGCCCAAGGCCTCGTCATAGTCGACCACCACCATGTGATCGGTGAACACGGTTCCAAAGCCCGGATCGGCGATCCTTGCGGCGCGGATGTCATCGGGCGTGGGCGCGGGGTGGGGCGTGCGGGTGAACTGCATGATTTGCGCCTAATCCTGCGCGGGGATTTGGGCAAGATGTGTGTTGGGCGGATCACCATCGTTCGCCCCTCCACCATGCTGCGCATGGTTCCCCTCCCCTGAAGGGGAGGATCATCGGGACGCAGGCCCGCAAGGCCGACCGGCCGCCCGCAGGGGCCCGTAGCGCAGCGAAGGAGCAGCCCCGAGGATGAACCTGCGGAGGCAGGTTCGCAAAACAAAGGTATAAAACTCAAATGAAAAGGGCAGCTCCACCTGTCGGGGAACTGCCCTTTGCATGGTCAGCGGCCGGAAGTGCCGCTCACGAAGCCTTACTCGGCCAGAGAATTACCGAGTATGCTCCGTAGGGATCTTCACCGACCTCGCTACTGAACCATGAGACATCGGATCACCTCCTTTCGCGCTTGTGAGCCAGACCCGCCGCATCACCGGGGGCCGAGAGCCGCGTTCGCCGCTGGCCTCATGCACATATGTGAATCATGGACGTGACAAGGACAAGACTTGTATTTAACTTTTCCCACGTCATACTGATTTTCCGCTGCGGCATAGGCGCCTGAGGGAGACCTCGGGCGTTTTTTCGTTGCGGCGTTGCCTGTGGACAGGCTGTGCATGGAGCTGTGGATATTAACGTATAGAATCGGGTTGCGCTTCGTCATTGCGAGCCGCAGGCGAAGCAATCCATGGCCAGACGCCAAACTTTGGCGCGCGGTTCCATCATGGATTGCCGCGTCGCCTTCGGCTCCTCGCAATGACGAGGCTTAGCGACAATCCTCGATCACGCGGCTGACTTCGGCCCATGACGGCACGATCAGCGCGGGCAGGCCGGTCGCCTCCAACGCGAACCGCCCCTTGCTGAGCGCCATTGCATCGAGCAGCGCGTCATCCGTGCTAAGCACAAGGATCATCTCACCCCCGGCGGGCTGCATTGCGAGGGTGCGGGTGGTGGTTTCGGTGCGGATGGTGACCAGCGGGCGCGGCGATCCGCTTTCGGACAGCGACAGGATGACGCCGCGTCGATCCGCCGGGCAGCGCAGCCGCATCATCGGGCGTTCACCCCGCCCCCAAAAGGTCGCCTCGCTGCGCCCGCCTTGTGCGGTATAGCGCCAGTCACCGGCTGAGGCCGGCGCATCCATCCAGTTGTCATAGGCTGGAGTCTGAATCACCGGCGGCGGTGCGACGGGAACAGGGGCAGGGCGTGCCACGGGTTCAGGCGCAGGGGCCGAGGCAGGCGCGGTGCTGGCCGGAACGCAGGCGGTCAGCATCAGGGCGGAAACGAGAACGGGGACAGCAGCTTTCATCCGCCCACTTTGCGCGCTACAGCCCGCGCTTGTCCATGCCTGAAAACTCCACTCGTCCCGCAAAGCCGCAAAAGCGCCGCGTCGATCAGCTGCTGGTGGATCGCGGGCTGGCCGAAAGCC
>JAHJSJ010000001.1 GCA_018830415.1 Alphaproteobacteria bacterium
CACCGGCACGCTGTCTACCCGGCTGCGGCACGGCGCGCCTGCATCGTGGCGTGAGATTACTTGCGAAGCTGGCGGAGTGATTGAAACCCGACTGCGGCTGGCAGCGGTCGAGGCCGCCGCGGAAAACCCCTCAGGCGCGCGTTAACCTTTCCCATAGTATTGCCGTTAAGATATTGTTGGTGAAATGCGCCAGCAGGCTCAGCACAGCGCCGTCGCGTGTTCTGCCTGCCCGTTCATGCCGATATGACAAGTCGTTTGCCGTTCAATTGCGAAAGGTGAGTGCGATGGAGATGATCAAAGCGCTGACGCTGGGTGCGATCCTATCTGCAACGATCGCGCTGGTGATCGGGTCTCAGGGGGTGAGCGCTGGCCCGCTGGCGATTCATCTGGTGCCGGTGGCCGAGGCCAAGCTGTATTGGTCGTGGCCAATCTTTCTTTCGGGTAGCGGCCTCGCCTGGGGGATCATGTTGCTGCAACGCTGACGCGCGGCAGCGCTGCAAAACAAAAGGGCGGCTCCCTTGCGGGGCCGCCCTTTGTGTTTCGCGTCTAGAAGCGGTTTAATGCTTCGAGAACTGCCAGCCGGAGCGCGATTAGCGCTTCGAGAACTGGAAGCTGCGGCGGGCCTTGGCCTTGCCGTATTTCTTGCGTTCCACCACGCGGCTGTCGCGGGTGAGAAAGCCTGCTGCCTTGACGGTGGAGCGCAGCTCCGGCTCGTACTTGGTCAGCGCCTGGGCAATGCCGTGCTTCACGGCACCGGCCTGACCCGACAACCCGCCGCCGCGCACGGTGGCAACCACGTCAAACTGACCGCTGCGGTCAGTGATCGTGAAGGGCTGGTTGATGACCAGACGCAGCGTCGGACGCGCGAAATAGGTTTCCTGATCCTTGCCATTGACGATGATCTTGCCAGTGCCGGGCTTGATCCACACGCGGGCCACGGCATCCTTGCGGCGGCCGGTGGCGTAGGAACGGCCCTGCGCATCGATTTCACGGTCGCGCAGCGGCATCGCCACGCGGGCGATTTCAGCAGCATCGCCCTGAGGCGCGTCGCCAGCGATTTCCTTCAGATCGGCGAGATCGGAAACGGTGGTCGTTTCGGGGGTGGTTTCTTCAGTCATTATGCAACGACCTTGTTCTTGCGGTTCATGGAAGCAACGTCGAGCACTGTCGGCTTTTGCCCATCATGCGGATGCTCGGTGCCGACATAGAGGTGCAGTGCACGCATCTGATCACGGCCAAGCGGGCCGCGTGGGATCATGCGTTCGACCGCCTTTTCCAGCACGCGTTCGGGGAACTTGCCGCCCAGCACCTTGGATGGGGTGGTTTCCTTGATCCCGCCGGGGTGGCCGGTGTGCTTGTAATAGATCTTGTCATCCATCTTCTTGCCGGTGAAGCGCACCTTTTCGACGTTGATGACGATCACGTGATCGCCGCAATCGACGTGCGGGGTGTAGCTCGGCTTGGTCTTGCCGCGCAGGATGTTGGCGATGATCGCGGCGAGGCGGCCGACGACGAGGCCATTGGCATCGATGATGTGCCAGGTCTTTTCGACCTCTGCCGGTTTGATCGACCGGGTCTGCTTGCTGAGCGCCTTCATGGCATGGTGTCCTTGGTTCGAAACTGTTTCTCAGGAGGATGTCCGGAGAATCGCCCTCCGATCTGGTGACCGGGCGGGCAAGAGGCGCGCAAATGTCGCCCGAACCCGCAAAAGTCAAGCAAAAGCGGGATAAATTGATACGGTAAAATAATACCTCAGTGTTGAGGGGTGGCGTTAATACCTTTGGAGCGGCCCTTTGAGATTGGCGAGGGGAAGGTTTCTCAATCAGCTATGGATGGAGAGGCAAAAGCGCAGAAATCAGCCACTTTAGCCCGGTCTTACCGCCAATCTCTATGAGCACTGGTTTCCCAATCGCAAAACCGCAGAAATTAGGGCTTTTTGCAGCACGCCTTGTTCGATTGGGAAACCTATTGCGAAACCGGCTCGTCCAGAAAGATGCGCTCGCGAAGGGCAACGCTTGCCGCCTGGTGCCGTGAGAACGGGGTAGACCCGGCGAGAGCTTGGCGCGCGCTTCAGGGCAAGGGTGGCGGAGAGGCAACTCACAAGCTGCGAAGCCGCATCCTTGCCGCAAGCTCGGGGAAGGTCGATGCGTGAGGTCTGGCTTTCGGTTGAGCAATACGCCGAGCTCCGTAGCATCACGCCCCAAGCCGTCCGGAAAGCACTGCGCAAGGTATGGTGTACGAAGTCGTCCGAATTAG
>JAHJSJ010000196.1 GCA_018830415.1 Alphaproteobacteria bacterium
AGCCGCCCGCGCAGGGCCTCGGTCGCGGCGGCGTTTTGCTCGATCGCGGCACCGTGCTCAGCGAAACGTTGCGATGTGCCGCCACGGATCATCGCGGCGATCTGGCGATCATCGCTGTTGAAGCGCACTTCGCTGGCGACCAGGCCATCGCCATATTGCGCGGTCTTCACAATCACGGGCAGCCCGTTGATCAGCGCGCTTTGATCGAAGGTCTTGTTGCCGATCCCCAAGAACCCGCCGCGAGTGCGGATTTCGGTTTCGGGATGAAGTGTCACGATGGTGTTGCTGCCGTCATCGGAGGTGATCTGCAGGCGCTGGCCTTGCCTTGCGGAAATGATCCCGGTGATCCGGGGGCCTTCGTTCATTGCGGCCATGGGCGGCAGATTGCCGTAAACCGTGGTCAGCACTTCGCTGCCGTCAGCTGGTTGCGTGGTTTGAGCGGAAAGGCTGGTTGCGGCGGTGGCGCCAAGCAGGGCGATGATCGCAAATGTGCGCGGGGCACGTATTTTGGTTGTCACGGCGGGGTTGCTCCTGTGGTTTGGGCTGGCGATCCCTTTGGGTCAGCCCTTATGGTGAACATGCGCCCGCGCTCCGTGTTCAGCAATACCTTGCTGCCAGATGAACGACTTTACCCCGGTTGCCACAGGAGCGGGCAACAGGGGCAAGTTACGCGATGAGTTGAGCGGCAGAGCCGCAACGGCTTGGGTGAATTACCGGCTCGCTTGGCCTTCGATCCACCGGTCAATCTTGGTTTCGAGCACCGCCAGCGGCAGTCCGCCGGTGTTCAGAACCTGCTCGTGAAACGCCTTGATATCGAACCGCGCGCCCAGCCGGGTTTCGGCCCGTTTGCGCAGCTCCTGGATCTTGAGCGCGCCGATCTTGTAGGCCAGCGCCTGGCTGGGGATAGCGATATAGCGTTCGACTTCGGCAACGACTTCGGTGTTGGTCATGCCCGAATTCTGCATCATGAAATCAATCGCCTGCTCACGGCTCCAGCCCTTGGCGTGGATGCCGGTATCGACCACCAGCCGCATTGCGCGCAGTTGTTCGTCCTGCAGCGTGCCGTAGCGGTTCCACGGATCTTCGTAAAAACCCATCTCGTAACCGAGCGTTTCGGCATAGAGCGCCCAGCCTTCGACATAGGCGGTCGTGCCGCCGAACCGCATGAAGGCAGGCAGGTCTTCATTTTCCTGCGCCAGGCTGATCTGGAAGTGGTGCCCCGGTGCGCCTTCGTGCAGATAAAGCGTGACATTGCCGGTCGTCAGCCGGCTGGGCAGGTCATAGGCGTTGAAATAGAACACCCCAGCGCGTTCCCCATCGGGCGAGCCTGACTGGTAGGAACCGCCTGCCTGAAACTGCTCAATCGAAGGGTCATAGGGTTCGATCTTCAACGCCGACTTGGGCAGCAGCGAGAAATAATCGCCGATCTTTTCGTCTACCGCCCGCCCGATGTCATAATAGGATTCGGTCAGCGCTTCACGGCTTTCGGGGTGGAAACGCGTATCGTTGCGGACATGATCGAAAAATTCGTTGAGCGTGCCGACAAAGCCGACCTCGGCCTTGATCTGTTCCAGACCCGATTTGATCCGCGCGACTTCTGACAGGCCAAGCTGGTGGATCGTTTCGGGATCAAGCGGCAGCGTGGTCGAATTCTGCACCAGCAAAGCGTAAAGCTGCGCCCCGCCTTTCATCTGAGACAGGCCCACGCTGTCGCGCGCAGCGGGCAGGTATTCATCGCGCAGGAAATCGCGCAGGCGGGTGTTGGCGGCGTAGATTTCGCGGGTTTTGGCTTCGTATGCGGCAACAAGGCGCGCCTTGTCCACGTCTGTGAACCCTTCCGGGAATGTCTTGGTCGGTGCCATGAATGGCGAATCCGCCAGCGGGGTGTTGATCTGCGTATCAAGCTGGGTGACGGTGATGCCGATGGTCAGCTTCGTCTCCAGCACGCCGCTTTCCATCCCTTCGCGGGACCGCCCGATCGCACGGTCGATGAAGGCGATGTAGTCATTGTGGCGCGACAGGTTGTCTTCGTAATTCGCCAGCGTCTTGAACGGGGCGACCCCCTTGCCGCCAGCGAAGGTGGGGTAGAAAGTGTGGAGCCCGAAGAAGTGGTTGACCGGACGCACCTCGGTCAGGGCGCGCATTTCGTCACTCACGCCCGCCAGCGCGCGTTCCTGCGTGTATTGGAACACGTCATAGGCAAGCGCATCGGTTTCAGACAGTTGCGCGCGGTCGATCTGCGCCAGCAGCGCGAGGTTCAATTTGATATCGGTGCGGCTGGCCAGAAAGCTGGAATCCGTCAGCAAGTCGCCCAGCCGGTCAACGCCTTCATCCTCGCCGCGAAACAGGCGACCCAGCGGATTGAGCGCGAGTTCGCGTGCGTCGGCATCCTCGAACAATGCGAACAGCTTGTCATGCTCGCTCTGCGCGGCTGCGGTCGCTGCCGCAGGATCGGCCGCGGTTTGCGCGAGTGCCGGTGTGGCGGCCAGCAGCACTGCGGTGGAAGCGGCAAGAGCAAGGCGAAATTTCATGGAAGAAGCCCCCAAAGGTCAAAGTTCAGTGGGGCCGCGCTAGAATGCGGGATCAATCGAGGCAAGCACGCCTGCGACCAGCGACGCAGGCGCTTCGACCGGTGTCATGATGCGATGGTAAGACGCTCCGCATGAAACGCCGCATCGGCTCGCAATTGGTCATGTTCAACCCACACCGAATGGGTGCCCGAACAAATCTTGTGCGGCAGCGCCAGACGGCAGATCGGGCCTTTGGTGATGTCGCTCGCATCCATGATCGCACATTCGGAGGTGCCAGTGTTCTCGTCGATCAGGAAGGTGACCAGATAGCCGTCATCTTCGCGTTCTTGTTGGCCTACCGCTTCGCTACTTGAGGCCGGGGTCGCCCCCTTTTTCGGGATCATCGGGCTTTCGCTGGCGTAGACGCCTTCAGGCAGGCGATAGACCTGTTCTTGACCCGTTTCGGTATCGTGGCGGACATAGCCATTGAACAGGAACCAGCCGGGCCGCGTCGTGGTTGACCAGACATAGCGGCTTTTGTGCATGGCATAGCGCGGATTGATCATTCCGAATTCGACGATCCGGTCGGTCAGGCGTTCTTCGCGTGTCTCGCCGGTTTTCAGGTTGAAGCGCCAGCGGTGCAGGCGGGACTGAAAGCTGTGCTCGTCCACATAGGCCATCATGTGGCTGTAACGGCCCATTTCCTCCAGCGGATCGGGCATCGGCCTGGCCTGGTGATAGCCTTCGAGGATGACCTCGTCGCCGTCTTCATAGGCGTTTGTCCAGTGCAGCACATAGGTCGGCGCGGCTTCGAACCAGCGGATATCTTGCGGTTGGCCATAACGCGGGATCAGCGCGAAGCGGGTGGGGATGCCTTCGTGCAGGCGCGCGGCATGGATATCGCGGCGCAGCAGGTCTTCGTCCCAGAACAGCGGCATATCGTTGAGGATCGACCAGTTCGGGGTGATCGCCATGTCATGCGGCAGGCGCGGGCCGGGCAGCGGGATCGGCACATAATGCACCAGTTGCCCGGAGCGGTCGACCACCCCGTAATGCATGAAAGGCGCGTATTTCGAATAGTTGAAGAACATCAGCTCGCCGGTCGCCTCGTCCACCTTGGGATGGGCTGAAATCCCGTCGAGCGGCACCCACGGTGCCTTGCCCCGGTTGGCCAGCGTCGCGGGATCGAGCATCCATGCCTCCCCGCATTGATATAGCGTGGCATAGGCGATCCCGGCGTGGACGATAATATCGGTGCTGCCGGTGTCTTTCAGTCCGCCATGTGCGCCAAAACCGGGGCGTTTGGATGTGCCCGCCGGGTCCATCAACCCGCCCCACAATGATTGCCCGGCGATCTGCTCTGCCTCAAAGCAGTGGGTGCGCACGAAGCGGTTGCGGTAACTTGCCTTTCCGCCGGAGATATTGACCTGATGGATCATCGAATCGCCATCAAACGGGTGATGGCGGCCCAGCGGCTGATGCACCTGATTTTCGGTGTTGCGCAGGTAAATCCCGTCAATATCCGGCGGAATCGCGCCCGAAATCACCGGCAGTTGCGCCACGTCGACCTCTTCGTGCAGCGGCGTCCACGGCCCTGTCAGATAGGGGTGGTTCGACGGTTCCAGCGACGTTTTTACCGGCGGGTGGCGCGTGATCTGCATGGCAATTCTCCCTATGCCAAGACTAACGATGGGCGGTGCGCTGGCAAGCTGGTATGATACATTTTCATGCTGCCCCAAATTTGATTCCGATCAATGTCAGGAACGCGCATCGGGGCGATAGTGAACGCATCAGTGGGAGACACGCCATGAAATCGATTTTGCTGCACATCGATCACGACAACGCGATGCAGGCGCGGTTGCAGGTGGCGCTCGATATCGCGCGGGCGACCGATGCCCACATCACCTGTCTGCAAGCGGTCAGCTACGAAGTGTTCGCGCCCGGCGACTTCTACGGGTCGGCAATCGCGGCGGCGATGCCGGTAATCAAGGAAAACGCCGAAAAGCTGAGAAAGCAAATTGAGGCGGAGCTCGAAAATGAAGGCGTGGCGTGGGATTGGCGGTTCCTTTACGGCATTGCCCAGCACCGCTTGCTTGAACATTCGCCGCTGGCCGATCTGGTGATTGTCGGCCCGTCCGATGGCGGTGATCATGGCCCTTCGGCATTGATCGGAGACTTGGTGCTCAAGGCATCCTTACCAGTATTGGTGGTTCCCGAAGGCACCAAAAGCTTCGATGTGACCGCGCCTATGCTGGTCGCGTGGAACGGTTCGTCCGAAGCCTGCCACGCGCTGCGTGCGGCGGTGCCGCTGCTTGCCTGTTCGTCCAAAGTAACGCTCGCCAGCGTTGCCGAACCTTCGGAAAAGACGCGGTTTGATTTCCCATCCACGGAAGGCGCAAAATATCTCAGCCGCCACGGGATTGATTGCGAGATCGTGGAAATCCCGCGCGGGGACGCAAAGATTTCCGACACGCTGTTTTCGGCAGCGCAATTGCGCGAATGCGGGCTGATGGTGATGGGCGCCTATGGCCATTCGCGACTGGCCGAAATGCTGCTGGGCGGGGTGACGCGGCAGATGATCAGCGAACCGCAAATGCCGATTTTGTTGGCGCATTGATGTTTTCCGCCCGCCCTCCGGCGGGCGAAATCCTCGCTCACGCGACCTGAAGGTCGCATCGCTGCGGGCGCGCGGTCGCGCTTGCGGCGCTGCGCGCCGATATGCTTCCAAGCTAGCGGGCGACCCTTTTGCGCATCATGCCTTCCTGCGCGACGCTGGCCACCAACTCGCCCGCAAGGTTGAAGATCCGCCCGCGATTGAACCCGCGCCCGCCGCCCGACCACGGCGCGTCGGTGGCGTAGAGCAGCCATTCATCCGCGCGCGCATCGCGGTGAAACCAGATCGCATGGTCAAGGCTCGCGCCGACCAGTTCGCCCCGCATCCAGCTTAGCCCATGTGGCAATGCGCTGGTGCCGAGCAGGGTGTAATCGCTGGCATAGGTGATGATTGCGCGGTGCAGGTCGGGCGTGTCAACGGCCCCGGCAATCGGCGCGGCGACCCGGAACCAGCTGTGGGCGCGCGGCGCGCGTGGTTCGCTGCTCATCCAGTGGAGGCGATCAATCGTCCGCATTTCGATGGCACGCGGGCGCAGCATCAGGCGGCGCTGAACCTCGTTCAGCTTGTCACCCCAGCTTTCCGCGATTTCGCGGCGCATTTCGATGTCGGGGCGCAGATCATCGGGCCGGGCGACATCGGGCATCGGCGAATCGATGTGCTCCAACCCGTCTTCGGGCAGTTGGAAACTGGCGGTGAGGTTGAGGATCGGCGACGAGGTGCCGTCATCGTTCTGCTGCGATGCCACCACCCGGCGATTGGCAAAGCTGCGCCCGTCAAAATCGCGTTCGATCCGGTATTCGATCGGCGAACCCTCGCGCCCGCCGCGCAGGAAATAGGCGTGCAGCGAATGCGCGCGCTTGCCGTCGGTCACGCTCGCCTGCGCCGCCTGCAACGCCTGTGCGAGCACTTGCCCGCCAAACACCCGGCCAATCCCATCGGTCTGCGGCGGCCCGGTGTAGATATCGGCAGCGCGCTGTTCGACGGTAAGCAGGCGGATCAGGTCAGCGACAAGGTCGGCGTTGGTTGGCGTGTCAGTCATGGCAAGGGGCCATGCTGCGGGCTTACGTGCCGGTCAACCCCAGCTTGCGCATGATCCGGAACGTATAGGCGCGGGCATAGTTTTGCTGCGGCCAGCGGCCCGGCGCTTGCGGGGAAAACCCGCGCGCGCGCAGCATCGCGTTGAGGATGCGCGCGTCGCTTTCGCGGTAACTCCATTCGCTGCGCCAGGTGATCGACAGCGAGACTGACGGGGCGGGGCCGTTCTTGACGAAATGCGGGGCCATCACCGGCACGAACAGCGCATCGCCGGGGCTGAGCGGGAATTCGCGCCCGTGGCCAAGAAAGCTGTCATCCCACCGCAATTCACGCGGGCCGCCTGCGTGATAGGTTTCGTGCGCTTCATCCGGCACGAACCGCGTGTCACCCGCCGGGAACTGCGTCATCACCTTGCTTCCCCGGATTTGCAGCAGGATGTTGTGTTCCGGATCAAAGTGATAGGGCGTGACCGAATTGGGGCTGGAGACGAAAATGAACCCCTGCGGGGTCAGCATCGCGCCGGTTGCCGCCTCGATTTCGGGGCGGATTTCGTCGAGCAGGCCGATCAGCAGGTCGCGGTAGGTGGGCACCTGTTCGATGTTCTTGAGCACCGCCCAGCTTTCCGCCTCGGCCACGCGGCGGATGGTTTCCGCAATCGTCAGGCCGTTGGAACCCGGCTTGCCATCGACGCCAATCGGCAGGTCGCCGCGATTATATTCAACCGATGTGATCGGCAGACGCTCGGCCAGCTGTGCCAGCGCCTCGATTTCCAGCAGCGGGTGGGCGGTGAGCGCGTGGCGCAGGATATGCGGCGTTTCGGGATAATGCGCAGCGAACCGCTGGCGCGCGACGTTGTCAAATACCGGGGCGTCGTCGGTTTTTGGGGCGCTGTCAGCGAAGTGGGCAGGGGCGTTCATCGGGTGCTCGTCTGGTTGGCGGTTCGGGTGCGGGTTTCATAGGCCATTAGCAGGCGGAAGACGGCACGGCGCAGCGGCCCGCCGATGGCGATATTGCGGCTGACCATGCGGCGTTTATCGCGCCACAGGCGTTCGATCATCGGGTGGCCTTCCACCGCGCAGCTATCGGCCCAGTAAATATCGGGACGCTCGATCAGCGCGAGGTTTTCCAGTTGCAACAGCATTCCGGGCGAGAAGCGCGCGTAATCTTCATCAAAGGCGGTCTTGAAGCTGTAGACACCGGGCGGGGTGACGAGGTTCACCAGCATCGCAATCGCCCGCCCATCCAGCCTGAGCGCCAGTCGTTCAAGCCGGCCCGCCGCAGCCGCACATTCCAGCGCCTGCGTGAAGAAATCGCGGGTTTCGGGTGCGCTGGCGAGGGCTGATCCGGCTGCACCCTTCCACCCGGCGGCTTCGAGCGTCAGGAATTCTGCAACCCATTCGGCAAGGCCATTTGCATCCGCGCACCGATCAAACGTCAGCGCGCCTTCTTCGGCCAGCCTATTGTGTTGGCGGCGCAATTCCTTGCGCTTCTTGGTGCTCATGGCCTGCGCGAGATAGGCCTCGGCATTGGTGTCACCGGTCAGCAAGGCGCGGCTTTCCTCAGCGACGATGTAATGCGCGCGGCCGATTTCAGCCAGCACTCGGTCTAGCGCGGCGTGGGCGGGGCCATCGGCGGGCAGTTTGGGCAGGTGGAGGAACAGCGCCCGGCGCGGCGAGCGGTCAAAATGTGCGAGCAATGCGTGCCAGAATGCGTCTTCGTGGCCTGTTGCGATCAGCGGCGCTCCGCAGAACGCATTGGCGTGCAGCCAGCCAGCCGCATGGGGAACCCGGTGGCTGTAATAATTCGCGCTACGCATGATCGGCAGCAACCCCCGCAGCTCTCCATCGCGATACCACGCCTTGACCACGACCTGTCCGCCCGCTGCCCATTGCCGCAGCGAAGGCAGCAGGAACCACGGTTCAAAAAACGGGTTTGGCTCGCACGCCTGCGCCACCAGATGCTGCCACGCCGCGAGAAAGGCGGGTTGTTCGATGTCGGTGAGGGTCAGCAGGCGCAATTTGCCATCGCGCGGGGGCGCGGGGATGCCGCTTGGCGGAGGGACACGAAAATCGCTCGCCCGTGCCATGTCCATTGCCGTTAACCCCGTATGCGCGCGCCGATCCGTGCTTTGGGCAGGGTCATGCCACAAGGCGATTAACAAAGCCTCAGCGTCGCGGGGCGCTGTCCGATGCAGGGACAGGGGGCGGGGCAAAAATAAACCCCGCCGGAAGTGCTCCCGGCGGGGTATTAAGTTCTAATTTTAATCAGTGTGTGACGATCAGCCCGCCGCCAGCGCCGCGAGCAACAGCAGCGCGACGATGTTGGTGATCTTGATCATCGGGTTGACCGCCGGGCCAGCCGTATCCTTGTAAGGATCGCCGACCGTGTCGCCCGTGACTGCGGCCTTGTGGGCTTCGCTGCCCTTGCCGCCGTGGTTGCCGTCTTCGATGTATTTCTTGGCATTGTCCCACGCGCCGCCGCCCGATGTCATCGAGATGGCAACGAACAGCCCGCCCACGATCACGCCGAGAAGCAGTGCGCCCAACGCCGCAAAGCCGTTGGCCTGCCCGGCCACCGCCGTAATCACGAAATAGACCACAATCGGCGCGGCCACTGGCAGCAACGACGGGATGATCATTTCCTTGATCGCCGCCTTGGTGACGAGATCGACCGTGCGGGCATAGTCCGGCTTGACCTCGAAGGTCATGATGCCGGGGTTCTTGGCGAACTGGTCGCGCACGTCCTTCACCACTTCGCCCGCAGCCCGGCCCACGGCTGTCATGCCCATTGCGCCGAACAGATAGGGCAGCAACGCGCCGAGCAGCAGCCCGACGATGACATAGGGGTTTTCGAGGCTGAAATTGACCGTTACCCCTTCGAACAGCTCTCGCAGGTCGGCGGTGTAGGTGGCGAACAGCACGAGTGCGGCAAGTCCGGCCGAACCGATGGCATAGCCCTTGGTCACGGCCTTGGTGGTGTTGCCCACGGCATCGAGCGCATCGGTCTTTTCCCGAACGCTGTCATCCAGCCCGGCCATTTCGGCGATCCCGCCGGCATTGTCGGTGACAGGGCCGTAAGCATCGAGCGCCACGACCATCCCCGCCAGTGCCAGCATTGATGTGGCCGCATAGGCGATCCCCATCAGGCCAGCGAGTTGGTAGGCGATGACGATCCCTGCGCAGATAACCAGTGTCGGCAGCGCGGTCGATTCCATGCTGATCGCCAGACCCTGGATCACGTTGGTGCCGTGGCCCGTTTCCGAAGCCTTGGCGATGGATCGCACCGGGCGGTAATTGGTGCCGGTGTAATATTCGGTGATCCAGATGATCAACCCGGTGATGACCAGACCCAGGAACCCGCAATAGAACAGCGTGCGGCCATTGAAGGCCTGCCCTGCAATCGCGCCTTCCATGTCGCCCAGCGAATAGCTGATCGCCCACCAGATTGCCGGAACCGACAGCACGGCGGTGACAAGGAAGCCCTTGTACATCGCGCCCATGATGTTGGTGCCGCCGCCGAGGCGGACAAAGTAGGTGCCGATGATCGAGGTGACGATGCATACGCCGCCAATCAGCAGCGGCAGCGCCATCAGTGTGGCAAGATTTTCTGCGCCGCTCATCAGCAGCGCGGTCAGCACCATGGTGGCGCCCACAGTCACCACGTAGGTTTCGAACAGGTCAGCCGCCATCCCGGCGCAGTCACCCACATTGTCGCCCACGTTATCGGCGATCACGGCAGGGTTGCGTGGGTCATCTTCGGGGATGCCCGCTTCGACCTTGCCGACCAGATCGGCACCGACGTCTGCCGCCTTGGTGAAGATGCCCCCGCCAAGCCGTGCGAAGATCGACACCAGCGATGCGCCCAGCGCCAATGCGGTCAGGCCGATCACGACCGGACGGCTATCCGCCGCCAGACCCGCCGGGCCCGTAAGATACCAGAAGAACACCGCAATCGCGAGCAGCGCCAGACCCGCCACCAGCATCCCGGTGATAGCGCCCGCGCGGAACGCCAGCGTCAGGCCCTGTTGCAGTCCGGTCATCGCCGCCGCAGCGGTGCGCACGTTGGAGCGCACCGACACGTTCATGCCGATGAAGCCCGCCACGCCCGACAATACCGCGCCGATGACAAAGCTAACCGCCGGGATCGTCCCCAGCGTAACAGCGACGATCACCGCCACGATCACGCCAACCACCGCAATCGCGGTATATTGGCGTTTCAGGTAAGCTTGCGCGCCTTCCTGAATGGCGGCGGCAATTTCCTGCATTTTGGCGTTGCCGGCATCTGCGCCGAGCACCTGACGGCTGGTGATGAAGCCATAGACAATGGCAAGCAGCCCCAGCCCAATTGAAATGAGCAATAAATTCACGAGTAATCCCCTCTCGTTTTATTATTTCCGCGCGGGAAACGTGCGCCGCGATTGATCCCGTAGGCGCAGCGCCGGTATTCATAGGCACTCGGCGATGGCTGGCAAGCCTCCAGGCCGCTGGACGCACGGTTTTACGCCGCTTTCAGCATCGTTGCGCGGGGAAACTCGCGCTAACCGTGCCAGTAACCGAGATTATCGGCGGTGGGGAACGCGTTTTTCCCCAACACCAAAGGCGCAAAACCAGCGGCAACCACGTTTCCGATGCGGCTCGCCGCGATCGGAATCGCGGCATCGGGCGCGGCGGTGAACAGCAGTTCGTAATCATCGCCCCAACGCATACATTCATCGCGCCGTGCGCAATCGGCCACCGGCACCGCATCAGGATCAATCGCGAAGGTGACGCCATTAAGGTTCGCCATTCGCCAGCAATCGAGCAGCAGCCCGTCGGATACATCCATCATCGCACTGACTAGTGGGGCAAGGGCGAGGCCTTCGGCAAGGCGCGGTTCGGGCCGGTCAAATGCAGCGCGGTGATAGGGCGCGCCTTCAAACCCCAGCATCGCGAGCCCGATGGTGCCAGTGACGTAGACGGCATCGCCCAGCTTTGCGCCGCGGCGCGCAGGCACAGGATGGTGGGTCGCGCGGCCAATCGCGGTCATGGCAAAGGTGCTGGCCCCGGTCGCTGCCACCGTATCCCCGCCCAGCAGCGGCACGTTAAAAGCCTGCAATGCTTCCT
>JAHJSJ010000197.1 GCA_018830415.1 Alphaproteobacteria bacterium
CCTGTCCTGCCCGATGCATGGCAGGTTGCTGCGTTCATACGGTGTCATGGCGCTCAGCCGCGCGCTGATATCGCGCATAGCAGGCGCAGGCACGATCAGCCCGTCAACCGCCTTGCGATCATAGCTCGGCAGTTCGAGGTAAAGGCTGGCGAGCGTCGTTACCGTGCCGCTGGTGCCCAGCAGGCGGATATCATCATGCCGGGCGGCCTGGGCAATGCGGGCGGCAAACGGCGCGAAACTGTCGGACACCATGCGCCGCATTGCGTCAAAACGGGCAAGGCGAGCCTGCTCGCTGTCCTCACCACGGCCCACGGTGTCGGTCAGCGAAACGACGCCCCACGGCACGCTCTGCCAATCAAGGATGCGCGGCACCCGGCTTGCTTCGGTGCTGCCCGGTTCCACTAGCACCAGTTCAGTCGAGCCGCCGCCAATGTCGAAAATCACCGCCGGGCCATCGCCCGATTCGAGCAGGATGTGGCAACCCAGCACCGCCAGCCGCGCCTCTTCCTCGGCGCTGATGATGTCGAGCGCGATGCCGGTTTCATGCCGGACACGTTCGATAAAGGCATGGCCGTTTTCTGCGCGGCGGCAGGCCTCGGTCGCCACTGACCGCGCCAGGCGGACGTTGCGGCGTTGCAGCTTGTCCGCGCAGATCGACAGCGCGGAGAGGGTGCGATCCATCGCCTTGTCCGACAACCGCCCGCTGGCCGCCAGCCCTTCGCCCAGCTTTACCACGCGGCTGAAGGCGTCGATCACCGTGAAATCCCGGCCCGATGGGCGCGCGATCAGCAGGCGGCAATTATTGGTGCCAAGGTCCAGCGCGGCATAGGCTTCGCCGTGGGCGTTACCCCGCGCTGTGCCGATGGTGGAAAGATCGGGCGCGGTGCGTGATTGGCGCGCTTCGCCGCTGCCCCGGCCATCGCGGCCGGTCTTGCGGCAATCTTGCTGAGGGGGGCGTTTGTAGCGAAAATCGGCTACTTTCCCGGACTTGCCGCCCCGTTTAGTCCCAGCCTTCGAATTCCTGTCCGGCGGGAGAGTTTCCGCCATGATCGTGCAACTTTCATATCACTGCCTGCGCGTTCCGCCAGCCAGCACTTGGGGACAAGCTAACCCAAGCACCGCGCAAGAGCAAGCAACGCGGCGCAACGGCGCTTGACCTTGCCGCTGCACAAAACTAGGGAGCGCGCTTGCTGATGCCGCCCGCCAGTTTCGGGCGCGTGGCCAATGCCCCGTCCTCTAATGGTAAGAGAGCGGACTCTGACTCCGTCAATCAAGGTTCGAATCCTTGCGGGGCATCCAGCCACACCAATGCGAATGTTTCACGTGAAACACCCACCCGGATCAATCTGCTTGCGGGCCTAGGTGGCCCCTATTAGGGGTCTAACCATGACCGACAAAGACCTGACTGACCGTAAATTCTACCGTGCGGGCGAAGAAACCCGTTTCGCTGAAAGCGGCCCCGAACGCACCCCGCAAACCGCGCATCCGGCCTACACGCTGGCCTTCCGCGACACCGATTTCCTGCTGCGCGACGAATTGCGCCCGGTGCGTTTCCAGCTGGAATTGCTCAAGCCCGAAATGCTGCTCGACGAAGCGCGGATCGGATCGACGCTGGTGATGTATGGTTCGGCCCGCATCCCTTCGCCCGCGCAGGCCGAAGCCCGGCTGGCCGAGGCCGCAGCCAGTGGCAACGAATATGATCAGAAGGTCGCCGCGCGGCTCGCGGAAAAGGCCAGATATTACGACGAAGCCTACAAGCTCGCCCGCCTCGTCAGCGAAAAATCGATCATCGAGGATGGCAAACGCCAGTTCATCATCACCACCGGCGGCGGGCCTTCGATCATGGAGGCGGGCAATCGCGGCGCATCGGATGCGGGCAGCGAATCGATCGGGCTGAACATCGTTCTGCCGCACGAACAGGCGCCCAATCCCTACGTGACGCCCTACCTCAGTTTCCAGTTCCACTATTTCGCGCTGCGCAAGATGCATTTCCTGCTGCGCGCGCGCGCGGTAGCGGTGTTTCCCGGCGGGTTCGGGACGTTTGATGAGTTCTTCGAGCTTGTCACCCTGATCCAGACCGGCAAGATGAAGCCGATCCCGATCATCCTGTTCGGCAAGGATTTCTGGACGCGGGTGATCGATTTTGAAGCGCTGGCCGAAGAAGGCACGATTTCAAAGAGCGATCTCGACCTGTTCACCTGGTGCGAAACCGCCGAAGAGGCGTGGGACTGCATCGCCGATTTCTACGAGATCAAGGACTGATTTTGCCGTCCGGCTGACGCCGGATGCCGCGCCGCCCGCTCCCCCGCCCTTCCACCCGGATCCTGCCGGGATATCATCCGGGTGGAAGGGCGGGGGAGCGAGCGGCCTGGAGCGCCTTCAATCAAGCCGGCGCACCGCCTGATGCCCCAGCGGGCCGTGGCCTGCGCCGTATCCGGGGGCGGCCTCGATCGCCCTTATCACGAACTGCCGCCCCAGCCTGACCGCGTGTTCGAGCGGCTGGCCGTGGCCGAGCAGGGTCGCAATCGCCGATGACAGGGTGCAGCCGGTTCCGTGGGTGTGGCGCGTGTCGATCCGCGCATGATCGAACTGCACCGCGCGCGCACCGTCGGTGTCGGTGGCGGGGATATAGAGCACGTCGATAATCCGCGCACCATCGCCCTGATCCGGCAGATGCCCGCCCTTGGCCAGCACCGCCGCGCCGGTCGCCTCCGCCAGTTCCTCGGCTGCAGCGACCATGTCCGCGCCGGTGGTGATTGTGCGGCCCACCAGCGCGCTGAGTTCGGGCAGGTTGGGGGTGATCAGCGTTGCCAGCGGGAACAGCCGCGCGCGCATAGCCGCCACCGCATCGGGCGCAATCAGCGCCGCGCCTGACGTGGCGATCATCACCGGGTCGAGCACGACCGGTGCCTCCACCCCCGCCAGCGCATCGGCCACGGCGGCGATAATCGCGGCATCGTGCAGCATCCCGATCTTGATTGCGTCAACGCCGATATCGGTGATGCAGGATGCGATCTGCTGCGCGACCATGTCAGACGCGATGGCAGCGATCCCCTGCACGCCGACGGAGTTCTGCGCTGTAATCGCAGTGATCGCGGTCATGGCGTAACCGCCGAGCATGGTGATGGTCTTGATATCCGCCTGAACGCCCGCGCCGCCGGACGAGTCCGAACCGGCGATGCTGAGGATGCGGGGGAGTGTGGGGGTGGTCATATCACCACCATAGCAAGACCGGACGGCACAGGGCACCGATTTCACCAGCGGCAAACGAATTGGCAGCTTTCAGGGATGCTGCGCGTTGTTGGGAACGTCCGGGATTGGATGGTTTTGCGACTGTCCGCTTTTGACGAGCCAAGCACTTGACGTTTATGATAGATATTGAGGTCACGAGGAGACGGGCAATGTCGAAGATCGTTCGAGGGTATTGGTTTTATTGGCTGCTCGTTCCCTGCCTGATCGCCGCGTGGCAATTGTCGCTGACGCCCGAAGCCCTCGCTGATCCTTTGACCTTGGAACGCGTCTATCTGATTGACTGCGCCTTGCTGCTGCCAATCCTGTATTTTCTTTATCTCCGCTCGCGTGCCACGCTTAAAGCAGCAGTCTTGCGGTCTTTAGCGCTTGGCGCTGCTGCTTTGAGTTATGCCGCGTGGCTGATGCCAGAGGGGACGGGGCAGGTGTTGCCCTTCCTGAGTTGGCTGCGCTGGACGGCATTGCCGCTTGTTATCGCAATCGAACTTGTCGCGTTCGTTGCGCTCATGCGCTATCTCTATGGATCTGGGCCCAAAGCAGAAGAACTCGTAAATCAGGGTATTCCGCCGCTAGTGGTGAAGCTCCTGCTCATGGAAGCCCGTTTCTGGAAGCGTGTGTTCCGTCTGATCACGGGCAAGAGCGACTAGATCATCTCATCCTTATCCAGCTCAGCCCTAGCCAACGCATCTTCGGGATTTCCGGCTGAAGACTTCGATGATTATGTGCGGCATCAAGGTGCCGGTCGACGCGAAATTCTATCGTCTGAACGTCCGCCTCCGGCGAGCCCAGCGTTCGGTCCTATTACCGACATTGGGTCGGTTTAAGACACGGCAGAATGCTGCGCCGCGCGCTGCTTCCAAAAACGTGTGATAATCAGACCGCAGACCGCGCCGCCAACTGCTGCTGCGGCCCCTCCACTGGTCCAATCGAAAAGCGTCCGCCCGATAAACAGCACTACCAAGCCAACCGCGACCCGGTGACAATCGCGAGAAAGAACGCCTTCATCGAAAAAACCCTTTCAGCTTCAGTTCTCTTTATAGACGAAAAGCTTCATGGCGGAAATGGGGTCGATACCCGAATGGCAGCTTTTTTCCAAAGCCCTGCCAAAGCGGACCCCGCCCCCGCTTACCCCTTGAACTTGCGCTCCGTGCCCGGCGGGAACTTTGCGTGGAGCGGTTTTGCCCGCGTCGGCCGGTCCATCAGCTCGCCGCCGCAATTGGGGCAGCGGTCGTCGAAGCCATCGGCGCATTGGGCGCAGAAGGTGCATTCGAACGAGCAGATGAACGCGCCGGGGGCTTCGGCGGGAAGGCCAGTTCCGCAGGCTTCGCAATCGGGACGCATTTCGAGCATCGGTTTTTCTCCTAAACCGCCGCGCGCACGGCTTCGCAGATGGCGTCGACCACCTGTTCCACCTCGGCGCGGTCATCGCCTTCGGCCATCACGCGGATCACCGGTTCGGTGCCCGATGGGCGGATCACCAAGCGGCCCCGGCCCGCAAGCCGCGCCTCGGCATCGGCGATCACGGCCTTGACGCGGGCATTTTCCAGCGGTTTGCCGCCATCGAAGCGCACGTTCTTGAGCAGTTGCGGCACCGGATCGAACACGTGCAGCATCTCGCTCGCCGGTCTGCCCGATCGCACCAGGCTCGCCAGCACCCGCAGCGCCGCGACCGTGCCATCGCCGGTGGTGGCGTGATCGAGCAGGATCATGTGGCCCGATTGTTCGCCCCCGACATTGAACCCGCCCGCCTTCATCGCTTCGAGCACATAGCGGTCGCCCACTTTGGTGCGTTCCAGCGTCAACCCGCGCCCTGCAAGGTAGCGTTCGAGGCCGAGGTTGCTCATCACCGTCGCCACGATCCCGCCGCCGGTGAGCGCACCTTTCTCGTGCATCCGGGTGGCGATCAGCGCCATGATCTGATCGCCATCGACCGCGCGGCCTTTTTCATCGACCACGATCAGCCGGTCGGCATCGCCGTCCAGCGCGATCCCGATATCCGCGTGTTCCTCGACCACCTTGGCCTGCAACGCGGCAATTGCGGTCGACCCCACGCCATCGTTGATGTTGGTGCCATTGGGA
>JAHJSJ010000016.1 GCA_018830415.1 Alphaproteobacteria bacterium
CCCGCTGCTGTCCACTGATGATCCGCAGCCGTTGATTGCGCATATTCGCGGGCTTGTTGCAACCAAGGCTCCCGCACACCGCCTGCATGATGGTAATAGCGGGGCAACCCCGCATCTTGCATCAATAGGAGGCTAAGTCCCGATGGCTGGAATTGACACTGAGGCGATGTTTCACCCGCTCGGCATGGCGGTGCTGACCATTTCGGATACCCGCAGTCTGGCAACCGATACATCGGGCGCGCTGCTGTGCGATCGCCTGCAGGTTGCGGGGCACCAACTGATCGACCGCGCGATTGTGAGGGATGAGATCGTTGATATCCGCGCGCAGTTGCAAGATTGGCTCGCACGCCCGCAGATCGAAATTATCCTCACCACCGGCGGCACCGGCTTTTCCCCGCGCGACAACACCCCCGAAGCAGTCAAGCCGCTGCTGCGCCGCGAGATGGACGGATTTTCCGTCGCGTTCCACAACAAGAGCCTGACCAGCGTGGGCGTGGCCACCATGCAATCGCGCGCCTTTGCCGGACAGGCGGGCGATGCCTTTATCTTCTGTGTGCCGGGATCGACCGGGGCGTGCCGCGATGCGTGGGACGGCTTGCTCGAACTCGAATTCGATAGCCGCCACAAGCCGTGCTCGATCGCGGGGGCACTGCCGCGCCTGCGGGATGTGTGCGCGTGATCACGCCCGTCGAGCCGGTGTGGCTTAGGCAGGCTCAGGGGAAATGGGACGAAACGGGGCTTCTCCCGCTCGGCAATCAGGGAGCGGCGCACAGGCTGCGCTGACCTGCGCCGACTGGCTGATCCCCCGCCCGCCGAATGCTCCGGCCGAAGCGGAAGGCGCGTTCGTCAACGCCCTGGCGTTCGAGCTGTGGTGCTGAATTGCGTCTCGGACGCCGCAAGGTCTGCGGGATCGTTGACATTGGCGAAGGGATCGCATGCTTCGCCTTGGGGCCATTCGACATGGACCACACCTTGAACAGCGGCAAAGCGCCACAGCGAAGCGCCTCCCTTCGCGACGTATTCCGCCAGCGCCGCCTTGTCGACCCGCCACAACGCCGCCAGCGGCTGATGCTTGCCACCGCTAACCGGCATCGCAACCTTGTGATCATTCAGCGCTTCACCCAGCCTCAGCGCGAGATCGAGCGGCAGGAAGGGTTGATCGCAGCCGATCAGCATCACATGCGGACGGTCCTGCGCGGTAGCGAAGGCAAAGGCGCTGACAAGCGCGCTGATCGGCCCGCAACCCGGTCTGGCGTCGCGCAGCAGCGGCAAGCCAGCCGCCTCAGGCAAGATCGGTTCAATCTGAGCGGCATCCCGCACCGCCAGTGCCAGGCAGTCCGATTGCGGCAAAGCCCGCGCGATGCTGTGCGCCAGCAGCGGCTTGTCGCCAAGCAATCGCATGGGTTTCTGGCCACCGATCCTGGCACCCTCCCCTCCTGCGGCGATAACAATCGCTGGAAGAAGTCTCGATTCCGATCGGATCACAGCGCTTTGTCCACTCCTGTACCGGGCCACCTCAACGATAAACGGGATCACGGTCTTTGCAAACTTGATCACGGCAGATGCGGTAATGGGCATATTATATACTTAATTTAGCGACTAGACTGGGTGCAAAGGAGACACGGCGTGACCGCAGCAACGACCACAATGGAGCGCCACCGCGCTTGGCGCGGCCCGACGATCCTGAGTTTCGGATTTCGGCCATTCTTTCTGCTTGGGCCGCTGTGGGCAGCGCTGTCTATGATGCTTTGGATTCCCATGCTGGCGGGCCAGTTGACGTTGCCAACCCGCTTCGATCCCGTGACTTGGCACGCGCATGAATTCCTGTTCGGCTATCTTGGCGCGATCATTGCCGGCTTTCTGCTAACCGCCGTACCCAACTGGACTGGTCGGCTGCCGGTGACCGGCTGGCCGCTGGCGGGGTTGGCTGCACTGTGGCTCGCAGGACGGGTGACGGTAACCGTCTCGCAGAGCCTGCCCCCGCTGGCGGTGGCGGTGGTTGATCTGGCGCTAGTCGCCGCGCTCGCAATGTTTTTGGGCCGCGAGATCGTGGTGGGCAAAAACTGGCGCAATATGCCGGTCGTCGGCCTGCTGGTGCTGTTCGGCTGCGCTAATGCATTGTTCCACTGGGAGGCAGCGAGCGGTGCCTACGCCGCGCAAGGTATGGGCCTGCGCCTTGGTTTGGCGGCGGTGCTGATGATGATCGCGGTGATTGGCGGACGGATCGTTCCCTCCTTCACCCGTAACTGGCTGGCCAAACGTGGCCGGGGGCGACTGCCGACGCCGCCCATGCACCTGTTTGACCAAGTCGCTCTTGGGCTGCTTTTAGCCGCGCTGCTTGCGTGGGTGTTCGCTCCGTTTGCAACGGTAACAGGCCTTGCGCTGGGGCTGGCGGGTGTTGTGCATTTGGCGCGCATGGCGCGTTGGGCAGGGGATCGCACCTTCGCGGAGCCGCTCGTCCTAGTATTGCATCTTGGCTATGTGTTTGTTCCCCTTGGCGCGCTGGCGGGGGCGGCGGAGATCCTTGGTAGTGGCTGGGTTGGTGCCGGGAGTGCGCAACATCTGTGGATGGCGGGGGGGATCGGGTTGATGACGTTGGCGATAATGACCCGCGCGACCCTAGGCCATACGGGGCGCGAATTGACCGCAGGTCGTGGGACAATGGCGATCTATGCGGCGGTGATTCTTGCCGTGCTGGCGCGGATTGCAGCTGGCGCGTGGCCGGAATGGGCAGGCGTGCTGCACAGTCTGTCGGGTGCAAGCTGGATTGCCGCTTTTGCGGGGTTCGCCGCGCTCTACGGCCCGATGCTGCTGAGGCCCCGGAACTCGGCGGTCTGAGCCATGGGCTGGGCCGAGTTCATCGCCGCGCTAGACGTGTTCCTGCTCTCGCACGCAGTGCCGGAGCGCCCGCCGATCCAGCCATGGCTCGTGGGTTTGCTGGGGCAGCGCAGATCACTATCACTTATGCCTTCCCACTTTACGACCGGCGCAAAGGCCCCGACATACACAACCTTAACCCGGAGCTCCTGAGAGCGCTTGCTGAAGCCTATGGCGAGCCGGTCAGCCCGGAAGACCTCTTTGACGCTATCCTCGCTTTGTTGTCAGCGACGAGCTACTCCGTGCGCTTCGCTGAAGACCTTGAGGATACCTTCCCGCACATCCCATTCCCCGCCGATCCCGTGCTGTTCCACCGCGCAGTCACAATTGGGCAGGAAATACGCGCGCTCGAATCCTTCGCCCGTGCTTCATCAGACCAATTCAAGCCCAAGAACTTCGTCCGTTCCCGCTCGGAGTGGACCGGCCCGGTCGGTCTGCACCAAGGCGATGAAGGCGAATGGTTCTTCTGTGCTGATGGCACCGGTAAATTCGACGGCTTGCCACCGCGCGTGTGGGAATTCGCCGTATCAGGTTACCGCGTTCTCAAACGCTGGGCCGATGCCCGAGACGGCTTGGACGGGCCAACCTACTGGCCGCAATTTCGTGACATCGCGGCGCGTATCCACGAACTTCTCCACTGGTTCGACCAAGCCGACCTTGTCTTGGCCGAGGTGCTTGAGGATACCTTGAGCCGCGAGGAACTGGGCCTAGCCGCGCCCGCAACGGAACCAGTCGATGAGTGACGATCAAATCAGCATGTTTGGCGACGGTGCCGACCGCATGGCCGAAGCGCCGCAAGCCGACATCACGCCCGATCCCGATCGCGTGCGGCAGCGCCTGCACGGCATCCTCGAAACCGCCCGCGCTGCCCCGGTTGTGCTGTGGCCCGAGAAGAAGCAGCGGGTTTGGACCATTGTGTTCCCCAACATGGCCAAATGGCTGCCGGATGACGAACGCGATCAGCTCTGCTTCGAATTCGCCCGCGAGATCGAGCGGCTGCGCGTAGCGGCCTGATTGATAAGCTGCACGTTGCATTGCGCTTCATAGATCGTGGAGCAGGGTAGGACCATTAGCTTCGTTTGGCGCGCGATCTTGGAAAGGTATGATTTTCTGGAAGCCATCGGCTTCGTCCGCACCCGCGCTGGGCTGAGGGCGCAGGGAATCAAGATGGAGGCCGATGTCGACATTATGTCCTCTGGTAACGGCCTGTCGTTCCGCACGGCGAATATTTCCTACGATTGCCCGGCGGAGCGCGAATGGCCATCACCAATCCGCGCGAACGGAGCGGTGATGCGGCGTCTGGCACCGAAGCTGGAGGGCGAGCGGGTGACGCTCACTTATGCGGAGGGCGCGCTGATCCTGAACTCGACGCGCATACCCGCGCGGGAGCTTTAGCCGCACCTAAGGCGGCCACGTAACTGTTCACCACCCTCTGCGTCAGCGGTGGATTCAGGCTGCGCCTATTTCACTCCGGGCAGGCTCGAATCATGGTGGTGAAATCACGACCACGAGAGGGTGCCGCGGGATTTTGACTCGCAGAAAAGCGCAAATCTTTTCAGCGGTTTACATTACTTTGCAGTAATGGCAGGGGTGTGCGGACTCGAACCGCAGGCCCTCGGTTTTGGAGACCGATGCTCTACCAACTGAGCTACACCCCTGCAGCGCGTCGGAGCGGTGCCTTTATCGAAGGCGCGGGGGATAGGCAATCCTCTTTGCCGCCTGTATTCTGCGCCCCGCCATGCACGCCCCCACCCGCTCTCCGATCCCGGTTGAAACCCTGCTGCTGGCCTATCGCAGCGGGATTTTCCCGATGGCTGACCACCGCGATGATGCCGAGGTGTTCTGGGTGGAGCCGCGCGAACGGGCGATCATCCCGCTGGACGGGCTGCGCCTGTCGAAATCCTTGCGCAAGGTGCTGCGCGCCGACCGCTTCACGGTAACGGTCGACCGCGCGTTCGAAGCGGTAATCCGCGCCTGCGCCGAGCCGCGCCCCGATCATCCCGAAACCTGGATCAGCGAACGCATCGTGCAAAGCTATATCGCGCTGCACCGCGCGGGCCATGCCCATTCGGTCGAATGCTGGGCAGCGGGCGGCGATGGCACGCCGGAACTGGTCGGCGGGCTGTATGGGGTCAGCTTCGACCGAGTGTTCTGCGGGGAGAGTATGTTCAGCCGGGTGCCCGATGCCAGCAAGGTCGCGCTCGTATGGCTGGTGGCGATGCTGCGCACGGCGGGGTTTGCGCTGCTCGATTGCCAGTTCATGACCGACCATCTGCGATCAATGGGCGCGGTGGAACTGGCGCAGGCCGATTACCGGGTGCTGGTTGAACGTGCCAATGGCCAGCCACACGCCAGCCTTGGCATGGCGTGGCGCATGTTCAGCGAAAATTATGCACCGGGTTCCGGAGCGGGTTCCGGCGCTGGTGTCTCGGGTGCAGGCGTTGCCGTCGGGCGCGGCGCGGGCTTGGCCGCAGGCTCCTTGGCAGGCGCGGCAGAACCTTCCTCTCCCGGGAAAGCCATCGTGCAATCCTTAACCCAGACATCATAGATCGGGTGTTCGACCACGTTGAGGCTCGGCGATTCGCGGAACAGCCAGCCTGAGAAGATCCGGCGATGCTGCTGCGCCCCGCGTTCGCGAATATCGACCTGCACAAAAGCCCCGGTTTCCTGCGGCATTTCCCATGGCGCGGTGCGCTCACACGCCGACAGGCGGATGATCACCGGGCCGATTTCGCGGCTTTCACCGGGCCTGAGGCTGATGTCCTCAGAAACATTATTGCGTTTGTTGAGCAGGCCGATCACCGCGACGCGTTCTGCCATCGGGGTCGCGCCGTAATCATTGGCCGCAGCAACATCAGCCGCCGCCGGGTCAGTTGCCGCAGCAGGCGTTGCCTCGCCCAGTGCAACTTTTACCGTCTCAGGTTCAGACGCCCCTTCGCCGCACGCCGTCAGCACCAATGCGCAGGCGAGCGGCGCGGCAAGAATGGAAGCCCGCACGGCGAGCCTCAGCTATCCGCGCTGCCGGGCGTCCAGGCTTCGTAATCGCCCATCGCGCGGACGCGCTGGCCGCCGCGTTGCAGCGCGCCTTTCGGGACATAGGCCTGCGCGGTGCCGGTGGCGTTGGGGGTGTAATCGACCTCCCACACTCGCGGCGGGGGCAGGTGGCTTTCGGGCACGTCATCATAGGTGCCGTGCAGCCAGCCGTGCCATTCCGCCGGAACGCGGCTGGCATCATTGGGGCCGGAATAGATCACCCAGCGTTTTTCGCGGCTGGTGTATGATCCGTCCGCCGGGCCGTTCGTTTTGGGGGGCGCGCGGTAATATTTGTTGCCTGCGCCATCGGTGCCGACATGCTCGCTGTCAGTGCGGCTTGCCCAAAGGTGGGTGCCAAGCGTTGCGCCGTCCCACCAGGTGAAGATTTTTGCGAGGATTCCCATAAGGCGAGCGCGTAGCGGAATAGCAAGCGTGCGCCAATACGGATTGTCGTTTTCAGACGCCCAAAACGGCGGCGCAGCCGCCGCAAGCCCGACCGGGCGCCCGCAGCGACGCGACCCGCAGGTCGCATGAGCGAGGATTTCGCAGCCCGGATGGGCTGCGGAACTCAAGGAGCCTCCCAGATCACCCGATCCCCCGGCACGATCCCCAGTTCCGCCGCGCGGCCCGCGCGCAGTTCCAGCACCGCAATCGCAAAGCCCGAAGACGTCACCGAATCGAGCGAATAGGGCACGGTGTTGGCGGCGATATTGCTGATCCGGCCATCGGCGCCGACAAAGATGATATCGAGCGAAAGCGGCGTGTTCTTCATCCAGAAACTGCGCGGTTCGGGCGCGGCTGAGGGAAACAGCATCCCTTCATCATCGCCCAGCGCGGTGCGGAACATCAGCCCCTTGGCCTGCGCCTGCGGGCTGACGGCGAGTTCAACCTTGAACGGCAGGCGCTTGTCGCCGCGCTCCACCACCAGATCGATCACCTCCAGCCCCGATACCGGGTGGCGGGCAACCTCTGCGCTGACTGCAGCTGCGGATGCTTGCGCCCGCGCGGTTGCGCCTTCGCCCGGCGAACACGCCGCCAACGCCGCGCCCGACATCGCCAATGTCGCCATTCCTGCTGCCAGCCATTGCTTTACCACGATCCGTCCGCCTGTTCTTCGTCGGCTGCTTCGTCCAGCCATTGTTCGATATCTCCGACGCTGTTCGCGCCGAGAATGTATTTCACGTGGTCATAGTCGTGGCCTGCGCGCAGCATTGCTGCAACGGCTTTTTCATGCGCCTTGCGCCGTGCCAGCGGATCATCGCCTGCCGCGCCCGTTACGCCCCACGGGCCAAGCCGCTTTTTCTGTGCCATCAGTGCAGCGGCGCGGCGGCTGGCGGCCTCGCCCGGTGCGTGGGATTGGCGAATCACCCCATCCACACCGGCCGCCCACAAGGTCTGTTCGATCCGCCGTCCGCCGTAACCGCGCGCGCCCAGATCGCGTGCGCGCATCCGGGCATAGGCATCATCATCGACATAGCCGAGTTCGACCAGCCGGGCGACGAGCGCGGGAATATCAATCTGCGCGCTTCGCCCATCGGCATCCTCAGCCACCCCGCGCTCCTTCAATTTGCGCGCGAGGTATCCTTCCAGCCGCGCCCCGGTGGTGGCGAATCGGGCGGCGTAATGCAGCGCCAGATCGCGCAAGGCACGTTCGTCCAGCGGCGGCTTTGGCCGCTTCCTTTCCGGGTATTTCCGCCCGGAATCCTCCCCGGTATCACGACCGAGCGATGACGAATTCGCTTTACGTGAAACCATTTCGCCTTATTCGTGCCACCTTCCAGATTAAATGCGAGAGCATTGGAGCGAGCCTGACTATGACTGGCTCAACGGGGTTACGCTAGAGCGCGAGCGGGAGAACGCCATGAAAAGCGCCGCAACTTACGGGTATCGCTAAGAAATATGACCGACGCCGTATTAACGCCGACGCCGAACGATTGCGACCTGCCGCGAATCCGTGCGCAGTTTGCAACCTTCAATGATGCGATCAACTATGCCGCACAAACCCGCAAGGGGCTTAATTTTCACGATATGCGCGGCGAATTGGATCGCGTTTACCCCTATGCCGAAATGCGCAAAGATGCGCTGGTAATGGCGCGCCGCCTGATCGCGGCGGGGATTGGCAAGCAGGATCGGGTCGCCTTGATCGCTGAAACCGGGGCAGATTTTGCCGCGCTGTTCTGCGCCTGCATCTATGCCGGAGCATGGCCGGTGCCGTTGCCGCTGCCGACCACCTTTGGCGGCAAGGAAAGCTATATCGATCAGCTCGCGATCCAGCTGCAAAGCGCGGATCCCAAGATCCTGCTCTATCCCGAAGAAATCGGTGAAATGGCCGCTGCTGCTGCTGCGCGGCAGGGCTGCGAATCGACCAGCTGGCAGGATTTCAGTCAGCGTCCAGCGCCCGATTGCACGCTGCCCGAAGCCAGCCCGGACGATATCTGCTACCTGCAATACTCTTCCGGCTCGACCCGGTTCCCGACCGGGGTGGCGGTGACTCACCGCGCATTGCTGCACAATCTGTATGGCCATGCCGAGATGATGAATCTGGGCGGGAACGACCGCTGCGTCAGCTGGCTGCCGTGGTATCACGACATGGGGCTGGTGGGGTGTTTCCTGTCGCTGATCGCCAATCAGGTTTCGGCCGATTACCTCAAACCCGATGCCTTTGCCCGCCGTCCACTGGCGTGGCTCGACATGATCAGCCGCAATCCGGGCAACACCTTGTCCTATTCGCCGACCTTCGGTTACGACATTTGCGCCCGCCGCATATCCAGCCAGTCGAACGTCGCGGAACGGTTTGACCTGTCGCGCTGGCGCGTGGCGGGCAATGGCGCTGACATGATCCGCCCGGATGTGATGCAAAGCTTCGTCAACGCCTTCGCCGGCGCTGGTTTCAAGGCTTCGGCCTTCACCCCGTCCTATGGCTTGGCCGAAGCCGTGCTGGCGGTAACGGTCATGCCCCCGGGCGAAGGCATCCGCGTCGAATTGGTCGAAGAAGAACGCCTGTCGGGCACCCCGCGCGATATTTCGCGTCCGGCCCGCTATCGCGCGATCGTCAATTGCGGCAAACCGCTGCCCGACATGGAAGTGGCAATCCGGGGTGAGGACGGCCATAGCCGCAGCGATCACCAGATCGGCAAGGTGTGGTGCCGCGGCCCAAGCGTGATGCATTCCTATTTCCGCAATGAAGAAGCGACTGCGGATTGTCTGGTCGACGGTTGGCTGGACACCGGGGACATGGGCTACACCGCCAATGGTTATCTGTTCATCGTCGGCCGGGCGAAGGACATGATCATCATCAACGGCAAGAACCACTGGCCGCAGGATATCGAATGGGCGGTCGAACAACTGCCCGGCTTCAACCACGGTGACATTGCCGCGTTCTCGATCGAGATGGAAAACGGTGAGGAAGCCCCTGCCGTGTTGGTGCACTGCCGGGTGGCTGATCCGATCGAACGGATCAGACTGCGCGAACAGATCGCCGACAAGGTGCGTTCGGTGACAGGGATGAGCTGCATCGTCGAACTCGTTCCGCCGCGCACCCTGCCACGCACCAGCTCAGGCAAACTGAGCCGCGCCAAGGCGAAAAAGCTCTATCTCGCGGGCGAAATCGTCCCGATTCAGCTCGCGGCTTAGGTTACTCAGCCTCCTCAGCCCAACTGGCCTTCAATGGGCCTGATGCGGAGCGCAGCCGGACTTGCACGCCATTTTCGCGCAAGCCCTTGGCGGCCTGTTCGCCCTGATCGGCA
>JAHJSJ010000198.1 GCA_018830415.1 Alphaproteobacteria bacterium
CGTCCTTTACCATCAACCCAATCTGATCGCGGATCATTTCGCGCAGCAGACGGTCTTTCGGCGCGTGCGGAAAGCGTTTTTCGACCGCCCGCCACTGGTCTGCGAGGAAATCGAGGGTCAGCAGATCATCAAGCGCCAGAAACCCCGCGCGCAGCCCATCATCAATATCGTGATTGTCATAGGCGATATCATCCGCCACCGCCGCGACCTGCGCCTCCAGCGATGGCCAGGTGCGCAGGGCCAGCGGGAAGGCTGCATCCAGTTCAGCCAGCGCCCAGTTTGGCGCGCCTACCGGGCCATTATGCTTGGCCAGCCCTTCGAGCAGATCCCACGTCAGGTTCAGCCCGTCATGCTGGGGATAGGGAGATTCGATCCGCATCACCGTCCGCAGCGTCTGGGCATTGTGGCAGAACCCGCCATACCGCTCCATCGCTTCGGACAAGGCGGCTTCGCCCGCATGGCCGAACGGCGGGTGCCCCACATCATGCGCCAGGCACAATGCCTCGGTCAGATCCTCGTCCAGCCCCAGCGCGCGGGCGATCACCCGGCCAATCTGCGCGACTTCGAGGCTGTGGGTCAGGCGGGTGCGGTAATGATCGCCATCAGGCGCGATGAACACCTGCGTCTTGGATTTGAGGCGGCGAAAGCTCATCGAATGGATGATGCGATCACGGTCGCGCTGAAATTCGCTGCGCGGGCCGCGCTGTTCGCCCGCCGCGCCGCCGCACCATTCGCGCCCGCCATGGGCATCAGGGTCAGCGGCATAGAGGGCGCGGGACATCACGACTTTGGCGATTAGGCCAGCCAGCCCGGCTTCTCAACCGGAACAGGACGGGAACCTGCCACAAAAGGTGCAAATCGCCGGATTTGACACGGCAGGTTATGGGGCCACCCTCCGGTGGTTGGGGGGAAGGAGAGCGGCCCCAAGGGCCTGTCGGTGCGACCCGAAGACCCGGATAATGTCTGTTGCGTTTCCGCGACAAAATCCGAGCGAGCGCGTAGCCGACAGGTTAAATTGTTGCACCCCACGCAACCCGGCAATTCGACAGACCGCCCGCTATGCCCGACGAGCGGTAGGCTATGCCACTTCCTGTTCGAGAATCCAGTTGGCCGCCGCCTCGCAATGGATGCGGGTGCTGTCGAACACCGGCAGCACATTGGCATCAATATCAACCACCAGATCAAGCTCGGTGCAGGCCAGCACGATCGCGCCTGCGCCTTCCTGCGCCTTGTTGGTGATGATGGTTTTCAACGTGCGCTGCGCCTCGCGCGTCACTTTGCCGACCATCAATTCATCATAGATGATCCGGTCGAGCGCTTCGACATATTTCATATTGGGCGGCAAAGGTTGATGCCATGCGCGACCAGCCGTTTGCGATAAAAACTTTCGGTCATCACGTTGCGCGTGCCCAGCAGCGCCGCGTTGGTTTTTCCCGCCCGTTTCATCGCCAGCCCGACATATTCGGCGATGTGCAGGATCGGGATGTCCACCGACGCGGCAACATCATCATACAGCCGGTGCATCGAATTGGCGCCGATAATCAGCGCCTGCGCCCCCGCGCCTTCCAGCCGCCGCGCACTGTCGATCAGCACGCTCGCCGCGCGCTGCCAGTCGCGTTCTTCGTGCAGGGCGTAAAGCTGGCAGAAATCCAGGCTCTCGATCAGCAGCGGGGCGGAGGCCATCGGGGCCGCGCGTTTCTGGACGATGCGATTGATCTGGTCGTAATAGGTCGCGGTCGACACCCAGCTCATGCCGCCAATGATCCCGAGTTTGCGCAAAGCCGCCGTGTCCTTTGATTCTGTGTGCAAGTGCGAACCGGTTTAGGACGCAAGCGTTGCGCGCGTCCAGTCACCAGCAAAGAAGGTGCACGATTACCGCGTGTTTGTCGCCGGAGCGTGCTCGGCAAGCCACTCCAAGAGATCGCCAAGCGTTGCGGCGGGCGCTTCTTCCTGAGGCAGGTGGCCGATGCCCGGATAGACGATGATCTGCGCGTTCGGCATCACCCCGGCCAGCGATTGCCCCGCCGCGACCGGGATCAGCCGGTCTTCCTCGCCCCACAGGATCAACACCGGCGCGGTCACTGCGGCAATCTCAGCCTCGGTCAGCGGATCGTAGGGATAGCCAAAGCGTTTCAACGTCGCACGCCGGTTGCCGGGATAGCGCAGCAGCTCCCAGTAACGGTCGATCATCTGTTCGGTGACGATCGATTTGACCGAGACGGTCTGTTCAAGGCTCTGCGCGATCAGCGAACGCGGTGTGATCTGTTCGACCAGCCGGTTGATCCCCGGCATCCGCGCTATTGTGAAACCGATATTGCCGCCGCCGTTGTTCTTTTTGGCGGCCTTGTCCCGCGGCATCGGGCCGCCGCTGGCATCCACCAGCACCAGCCCGGAAACGCGATCCGGGTGCGCAATCGCAAAGGCCAGCGCGTGCTTTCCCCCCATCGAATTGCCGCCGATGACAAGGCGTTCAAGCCCCAGCGTGTCAGCCACTGCGAGCACATCAGCGACATAATTCGCGCGGCTGTAATCATGCTTCGGATCAGGCCCGGTAAGGCCGTGGCCCACCTGATCGAAACGGATCACCCGGTATTGCGATTTCAGTGCAGCGACCCACGGTTCCCACGTATGCAGATCGGCGTTCGATCCGTGGAGCAGCATAATCGCGGGCGCATCTTTTGGCCCCTCATCGCGCAGGTGGATGGTCACGCCGCCGCCAATATCGACGAATTGTGAAGGCACCCCGCCATATTTGGCGCGCATTTCCGCCGCATCGGTATCGGGCGTGCGGAAAATCAGGAAGGCGATCACCAACACCGCCAGCAGCCCCAGAAGACCGCGCCAGACCCATTTCATTACTGCTGCATCTCCATTATCCAGCGCCGCACCACTGCCGAGCCTTCGCGGTCTACGCTGGACTTTCCGATTTCGGGCATGGCGATGCCCGGCTCGGCTGAGTCCATACGGTAAAGCAGGATTGATTGGTCGGGCGCGCCGGGCAGGATCGAAAACTCATGCCCCCCTGCCCCGCGCCCGGCGGCGACCGGGCGTTTCATGATGCCGATGGCGTGGGCGCTGTCCTGTTCCCAGCGCAGATCCAGCCCCGAATTGGACGCGCCGCCGCCCGGCTGGTGGCAATGGGCGCAGTTCACATCGAGATAGGCGCGCGCCAGCGGCTCGGCCGGGCCGGTGGCATGATCGTTCCATTCGGGCATAAGGTCAGCGCCCTGCGGCACCGTGTCGAGCGCGCCGCGCTGCGCCATCTGCCCCAGCCACTCGGCGGACAAATTGCGCGCCTTGGGGCCAATCGGGATCACCACGCCGTCCTTCGAATGGCAGGCCTTGCACTGGTTCTTGTTGGGGATGGCATAGGAAATCGCCTCACCCGCAGGCGTCACCAGATCAATCCTGCCGCCTGCCAGCGCCAATGTCGCCTCGGTCTGCTCGGCATTCCAGCGATAGGGCAGCGCCGTCCAGCCATCGGTGCGGTGGAGCAGCACGCGGGTTTCGATCAACCGGCGGTCCGCGCCTTCGCCAAACGCAAAGGTCTTGATGATCGCCGCGCCCACGGGGAATTGCAGCAGGCCGTCTCCGTCCGCCTCCAGCCGCGTGCCTTCGGGCAAGTAGATAAACCGCAGCTTCTCCGCCCCGTCCGACCATAGCGGGGTGTTGAGCGCATAGGGCGTTACCCGCGCACCCGGCAGCTGCCGCGCGCCATCAGCGAAGAAACCATATTCCGACAGGGTGCGCGGGAAGCCTTCTTCCAGAATGGCCGCATCATTGACCGCCACCGCTTGCTTCACCCCGGCATGGGACAACGCCGCGCCCAGCGTGGCGCTCGCGACTGCCAGCAAGCCCAGCCCCCGCCTCACTTCAGCCGCGCCTCCAGTTCAGCAGGGGCGCCGATCCCGTCCATCGCCCACGGCTGGCCGTAAGCTGGCACATCAAGCGGGCCGGGCTGCGCCTCTGCCAGCGATTGCCCCTGACGGCTGAGATTGAGCGACCAGCCGGGGTTGCCCGGTATGGTCAGCAAGGCGGGCGTTTGGGAATCCTGCTGCAAACCGTCCCAAAGGATCGGCGGCAGCATCCCGCCAAACGCGGCGAGCAGCGCCGCGCCGCCGGGAAAATCGGGATCGTCGGCACCGGCATCGACGACATTATTCGCGATCACCACTTCGCGCGGGAAGGGATTGTAACGCGCATCATCAAAGGCCTGCGTATAAGATACAACCATGAACGGCGCGGTCGGGTTGTCGAACACCACGTTGTCTTCGATCCACACCTGCTCGTTGGCCATCACCATGATGCCGGTGCCGCGCGGCACCCCGGCGACGATATTGCCGGGCGGCGCGAAATTGGGGGTGTTGTTGCCTGCGACCAAGTTGTTGGTGATCAGCACATTGCCCCCGCCCATCACCGGCAGGCCGGGCAGATCGAACACCAGTATGCCCCCGGTGTTGCGGGTGACATAGTTCTGGGTGACAATCGCATCGCGGCTGTTTTCAATCTCGATCCCTGCAACATTGTCGGTCGCAATCGAATTGCGCACGGTGATTTTCGATGATTGGCCCACGTAAATCCCGGCATCCGATGCGCCGGAGACTTCCGAATGGCTGACCAGCACCCCGGTGCTTTCGACCGGATAGATGCCGTATGCGCCGTTTTCCGCCTTCGGCCCGCCGGTCCACGTCACGCGGATGCGGTGATAGACGATATTATCCGCGCCTTTCGACTTGATCCCGTCACCCTTGGGATTCTCAACCGCGAAATCGCGCAAGGTGACATTGTCCGAGGTGACCAGCAGCCCCTCACCCGCGCCGGCCTGCGCGGTGAAATCGAGGATGGAGAGCGCTGGCCCTGCTCCGCGCACCGTCACTCCGTCAACATCCAGGCTCAGCCCGTCGGTCAGCACGAACCGGCCCGCTTCGAGCACGACTTCGTCCCCCGGCGCGGCAAGGATCAGCGCCTCCTGCAAGCGTTCGGCAGAGCCTTCGCCCGGCGCAATGGTGTGGATTTCGGCGGCAAGCGGCGCGGCGGAAGCCAGCAGCGCAGCGGCCATGACCAGACGTTTCATGATGTTCTCCCTCTTCGCCCAGCAGTGTGGCGCAAGCCGAAGGGAAATTGCAAGGGCTGCGTAATCGGGTTGCAGCGTCAGCCGATACCCAGCGCGCACAGGCCCGCACTGGTGGTCAGCACGGCGATCGCTTCGCCATCCTGTGTGCGGCGCACGCGCTTGATCAACTCGCCGAGGCCGTAGCCCGATGTTGGTTCGCCTTCTTGCGGGGCCATGCCTTGGCGTAGCTTCCATAATTGCACTACATTCAGCCGGTCAACCATGCGGCCCGCCATGCAATCGGCGCGCTGTTCATTGACGCCTGCCTGCACCAATGCGCCCGCAACCTGCCGTTCGATCAGCGGGTTGGCTAGACCGCTATATACCGCCCCGCCCACCAGAGCGGCGAGCAGCAGAAAAAGGATGATCAGCTTGCGCATCAGCGGCTGTGCCTTCATTTGTTGTCGCATCGCCGAGAAGCCGAAAACCGGTTCCCACTTTTCGGCGCGATGCTCTTGTTGCCGTATCGCTTGTGCCGAAAACCGGTTCCCACTTTTCGGCGCGATACTCTTGTTGCCGTATCGCTTGTGCCGAAAACCGGTTCCCACTTTTCGGCGCGATACTCTAATCGAGCGATTTGACGATTTCCTCGACCATCTTCTTGGCGTCGGCCAGCAGCATCACGGTCTGGTTCATGTAGAACACGTCGTTATCGACCCCGGCATAGCCGACGCCCCCCATCGAACGCTTGATGAAGAACACCTGCTTGGCCTTGTCGACATCGAACACCGGCATCCCGTAGATCGGCGATGATTTGTCGGTCTTGGCCGCCGGGTTCACCACGTCGTTCGCGCCGATGATGAAGGCAATATCGGCCTGCGCGAATTCGGAGTTGATATCCTCCAGCTCGAACACTTCATCGTAAGGAACGCTGGCTTCGGCAAGCAGCACGTTCATGTGCCCCGGCATCCGGCCCGCGACGGGGTGGATGGCGTATTTTACATCGACGCCCTTTTCCTTGAGCTTGTCGCCCATTTCGCGCAGCGCGTGCTGCGCCTGCGCCACCGCCATGCCGTAACCGGGGATGATGATGACGCTTTCGGCCTGTTCGAGCATATAGGCCGCATCTTCAGCGCTGCCCTGCTTGTAGGGCCGCTGTTCACGCGCGCCGCCTGCTCCGCCTGCATCGGGCGCTGCGCCGAACCCGCCCGCGATCACCGAAATGAAGCTGCGGTTCATCGCGCGGCACATGATGTAACTGAGGATCGCGCCCGAACTGCCCACCAGCGCCCCGGTGATAATCATCGCCGAATTGCCGAGCGTGAAGCCCATCGCCGCCGCCGCCCAGCCGGAATAGCTGTTCAGCATCGACACCACCACGGGCATATCCGCGCCGCCAATCGGGATGATCAGCAGGAAACCGATGATAAACGCCAGCAGCGCCGCCGCGATGATGAGGTATCCTTCTCCCGCGCCGCCTTCGGGCGAGACGGTGTAGGCACCGATTAGCGCAATGATCGCCGCCAGCGTGCCGAGGTTGATGACATGCCGCCCCGGCAGCATGATCGGAGACCCGCTCATCCGGCCCGACAGTTTCAGGAACGCAATCACCGAACCGGAAAAGGTGATCGCCCCGATGGCAATGCCAAGGCCCAGTTCCACGCGGCTGACCGCGAGAATCTGACCCGCGCTATCGGTAATCCCGAACGCCGCCGGGTTGAGCCATGCGGCAAAACCCACCACCACCGCGGCAAGGCCGACGAGGCTGTGAAAACCCGCCACAAGTTCGGGCATCGCGGTCATCGCGATCCGCCGCGCCACGGTGACGCCGATGATCCCGCCGATGAAAATCGCGATCCCGATCTCGGCAATATTGGCGATCTTGTGCGTGACGAGCGTCGTCACCACGGCCAGCGCCATGCCGATCATGCCGTTGCGATTGCCCGCTTGGCTGGTCGCCGGGCTGGACAATCCGCGCAGCGCGAGGATGAAGAACACGCCCGCGGCGAGGTAGGCGAGCATCGCCCAAGAGGGCACCGAACCTTCACCGCCGCCTGCCGCATGGGCCGGGGCGGCGAACAGCATCGTCATTGCGAACGTAGCGAAGCAATCCAGCGCGAATGGGCGCCGGGCTTTCTGGATTGCCACGGCGCCTGCGGCTCCTCGCAATGACGAAGGGGGAAGTGCGAAGTCCATCCTCACTTCTCCTTCTTCTTGTACATCGCGAGCATTCGCTGCGTGACCGCAAACCCCCCGAAAATGTTGATACTGGCGAGCACCACCCCGAACAGGCCGAGATATTTGGCCACCGGGCTCTGCGCCTCAGCCGCCGCAATCAGCGCGCCGACGATGATCACCGACGAAATCGCATTGGTCACCGCCATCAATGGCGTGTGCAGCGCGGGTGTGACCGACCAGACGACGTAATAGCCCACAAAGCAGGCCAGCACGAAGATCGAAAGGATTGAGATGAAGTCCATTGGTCAGTTAGCCTCCCCGGCACGGGGAGGGGGACCAGCCGCAGGCTGGTGGAGGGGACTCGCCACACGCGCAACGATGGCTTGCGCCGCGTCGCTCGCATCACGCAGCACACGCTGTGCCGAGACCCTCAAAACCCTGAACCCGTTCTCTTTCAGAAATGAAACGCGCCGTTCGTCGAATTTCGCGCGATCAATATTGTCATGCGCGCTTCCGTCGACCTCGACGATAAAGCTTTCGGACACACAGCAGAAATCGACCACATAGGGGCCGATCGGATGCTGCCTGCGAAACTTGAAACCGCCTGGTCGCTGGCGGAGCAATTGCCACAATGTCCGTTCGTGCAAGGACATATCCTTGCGCAGCTTTCGGGCGAGCATCACCTCGGGCCGGGCGACGAACCGCGAGTCCCCACCACCACGCTGCGCGCGGTCCCCCTC
>JAHJSJ010000199.1 GCA_018830415.1 Alphaproteobacteria bacterium
ATCACATAGATCCGGCTGCCCGGCGCGGCTGGCAGTTCATCGGCCAGCGTGGCGGCGAGAAAGCCGTTGGTGAGATAATCATTTTCGGGCGAGGAATTATATTGCAGCGATCCGGCGACGCAGTGGTGATTGGTGGCCACCAGACCTTCAGGCGAAAGGAACGCCGCCGAACATCCACCCAGCGATGCAATCGCGGTCAATGGCGGGCGTTGCAGATCGCCCAAAGTCGCCGCGTCAAGTTCAAGCCCGGCCTGCTTCATCGCATCGGCAATCGCCCCGGTCTGGCTGGGCAGCCACATGCCTTCTTCGGCAAGCAGCGCAGCGGGGGTGGAAAGGGTCAGGGCACAGGCCCCGGCAAGCAGGAACTTTTTCATGGCGAACATCCTCTTGTGATGTCGCCGCAGCGCCTGTGCAGACGAGCGGCGTGCGTGTTATTGTGCCTGGTGAGAGCAGTAGCGGCAGTTAGGACATTTTGCCGCGTGGTGAAAAGGGCAAATTTGCCTGATCGACGAACGGCTTGTGCGTCGGGTTGAGCATCATCTGTCGCCGCGCTGCAAATGGCTACTTGCGAATGATTATTAACTCGGCCATGGGGAATGCCAACCTTCGGTTTCACGCAAAGGACGATCCGTTCGATGAAAAGCACCCTCAAAATCTGGACTCAGCTTGGCCTTGGCACCGCGTTGGCGGGCGGAGTGTTGTCGGCGTGCAGCGATGAGGCGGGCGGCGAAGGCGCGGGCACGCAAGCAGTCGCCCCCGGCGATAGCGCCGCTACAATCGGCGGCGGCACGGCGGGCGGTGAGGGTGAAGGCGGCGTGGCGGTGGCTGATGCGGGCCACGATCCGATCACCTATGGCATTGCGCTGGCCATAACCGAGGCCCACGTGGTCGCCGCACGCGATGCCTATGCAGCGGGTGAGAAACAGGCAGCCGCTGAAATGTTCGCCCATCCCGCAGCCGAAGTGCTGGTGGAAATGGACCCGGTGTTCGCGCAGTTGGGGGTTGCCGATTTCAAGCCATTGCTCACCGATGCCTCGATCGCCGCCTATGACGGCAAAAGCACCGCAGAGGTGAACAAACGTTATGACGCGATCATCGCCGCGCTGCGCGGTGCGGCGACCAAAGCGCCCGATAATGGCGCATCCGAAGCCGCGGTGACCGCAGGCGTGATCGCCGACCAGATCGAACGCGCCAGCGCGATGTATCGCATCAGCGCCAGTGATGACCGCTTTGAAGCGTATTTGGATGGTTATGGGTTCGCCAAGGTTGCCGAAACCGCATTTGCGGCATCGGGCGCGGCGATCAAGGCTGACAACCCGGCGCTCCACGCCCGCATCACCGAGGCGCTGGCTGTGCTGACACAGGCCTACCCCACGGCCACCCGTCCGGATGCGCTTGCCTTGAACCCCGGCGCGTTGTCGGCGGCGTCATCCAAGGTGCTGCTCGCGCTGGGCAGTTGAACGCCTGGGCGCGGGGATCAGATCGCCGAACTGAACTTGCGCTGCGTGATCGCGCGGAAACTATCGAACAGCGATGCGATCACGCGGGCATAGGGCAATCCGTCAGGTTCAATGCGCAAGCTGTTATCACTCAGCGTCGTCAGCCCGGCAGCGATAAACGGCGCAAGCTTGCCCTGCACCTCGGCCAGCAGGCATGGCGACAGCGCCGCCTCGCCCCGGCACAGCAGCGCCTCGATCACGCCGCCGCGCAGCCGGTCTTGCGCCGCGCGCGCGATCCCGTGGTTGGCCGATAGCCGCCCTTCGCCGGACAGCGTGCGATAGCGGCCATTATGCTTTTCGTTTTGCGCCAGCAGGCCGGGAAAGCCGCTGATCGCCGATGAGCCCATCCCGATCAGCACCTCGGCCTGATCATCGGTGAAACCCTGAAAATTGCGCCGCAGCATGCCATCCCGCGCCGCGCGCGCCAGCGGATCATGCGGCAGGGCGAAGTGATCGAAACCGATAGCGTCATAGCCGTTGCCGGTCAGGAAGGCGTGAGCCGCGCTCGCCATGGCAAAGCGCGCCTCGGCCCCCGGCAGCGTAGCTTCGGGGATGACTTTCTGGCGCGGCACCATGTGCGGGACATGGGCATAGCCAAACACCGCCACCCGGTCGGCCCCCAGTTTGCGCGTATATTCGAGGCTCTCTATCAGATCAGCAATGGTCTGATGCGGCAGACCATACATCAGATCGAAATTGAGCGAGGTCACCCCGCCGCTGCGCAGCCATTCAACGCTGCGGCAGATCATCGCGGTGGGTTGTTCGCGCCCGATGGCTGTCTGGCAATGGGCGGCAAAGGTCTGCACCCCCATGCTGGCGCGGGTGATGCCGACCTCGCTGATCAGCCGGCCCCATTGCGCATTCAGGCTGCGCGGATCGAGTTCGATTGACCATTCCGGCGCAAATAGCGGGAAATGGGCGTGAATCGCGTCCACCAGCGCCAGAAGTTCGCCCGGTTCAATCGCGTTGGGGCTGCCGCCGCCAAAGGCAATGCGCCGCACCCGCGCACCTTCGGGAAGCAGGCTGGCGACCGTGGCGATTTCCTGATGCAGCGCGGCAAGATAGCTTTCCACCCGCGCCCGCTTGCCCGCCGCCCCGGTATTGCAACCGCAGTAATAGCAGATCTGTTCGCAAAACGGGATGTGGAGATACAGCGAGATGTCGCCATCCGCCCCCGCAATCGCGCGTTCAATCGCGCCTTCGGGAAGCGCACCAAAATCAGCCGCGGTGGGATAACTGGTGTAACGCGGCACCGCACGCGCGAGCAGTTCGGGATGATATTGCCACATGAGTGCGCTTAAAGCGGCTGCGCTGGCCCCCGTCTTTGCGTGAGATCAAATTGTGCGTTTGGCCTTTTCGCGGCTGGAGCCCGCGTGGCATCCGCTGGGGTGGCATTGGCGATTATCCATTGGCGCTTCGCCGTCACCCAGCGGGATGGTTATGGTGCCGCCATTGCACAAGGGGACGACCATCGATTGGCTGTCCACTGGCAAGGGGCCGATCAGCACTGGCACCAGCGCGGTGATGGCATAGGGTAGGGCGGCGGCGCTCATAGTTCGTCCTCTTCATCGATCAGGATGCGGCTGGCCGCGCCGTCCATGTCTTCATACTGCCCATCGCGCAGCGACCACAGAAAGGCGGCCAGCCCGATCAACCCCATGCCGATTGCTATCGGGATCAGGAACGTCAGGCCGGTCATCGCGCGGCTTTTGCCAAGCGCAGCGAATTGGCGACCACCACCAGCGAACTGACCGACATGGCGATCGCCGCGATCAGCGGGGTGACAAGCCCGAACAGCGCCAGCGGCACCGCGAGCACATTATAGGCAATCGAAAAACCGAAGTTCTGGCGCACGATCCGCATGGTCGCCCTGGCAACCCGCACGGCCAGCGCCACCGGCATCAAGGCCTCACCAATGAACACCGCATCGGCGGCCTGCTGGCTGGCGTCTGACGCGCTGCCGGGCGCGATGGAGGCGTGGGCGGCGGCCAGCGCCGGGCCGTCATTCAACCCGTCGCCCACCATCAGCGGGCGGCGGCCCTGCGCCTTCAGCGCTTCCAATGCGGCGAGTTTGGCCTGCGGGCTGGTTTCGGCTGCGGCCGCAAGGCCCAGCTCGCGCGCCGCCGCCTCCACCGGCGCGGCGCGGTCGCCCGAAAGGATGCTGGCGGTGATACCTTCGGCCCGCAGCGCGGCGAGGGTGGCGGCGGCATCGGCGCGCAGCGGATCAGCGAAAGTGATGGTCTGCGCCCTGCCGCCGATCCGCAGACGGGTAGCGAGAGCTTGGTCGCCGCCTTCGGGCCGTTCGAGCGCGACTTCGACCCCCTGCCAGCGCCCGGAAAGCCCCGCGCCGCTGATTTCGC
>JAHJSJ010000200.1 GCA_018830415.1 Alphaproteobacteria bacterium
GGCGCAGCAGACGCATCGCGCATTTCGATCCGCACGCTGTCACCTGCCTGCATGAACGGCGTCACCGGCGCGCCATCGCGGATGGTTTCGATCATGCGGATTTCGGCAATGCACGAATATCCCGCGCCGCCTGCCGAAACCGGGGTGCCCGCGCCGCCATCGGCGCCCTTGTTCGATACCGTGCCCGAACCGATGATCGTGCCTGCGCCAAGGTTGCGGGTTTTCGCCGCGTGGGCGACCAGTTGCGCCAGATTGAAGGTCGCATCCTGTCCGGCGTTCGCGCGCCCGAACGGCTGGCCGTTATAATCCACCATCAACGGCAGATGGATCAGGCTGTCGGCCCATGCTTCGCCCAATTCGTCAGGCGTGACCGCCACCGGAGAAAACGCGCTGGCGGGCTTGGACTGGAAGAAGCCAAAACCCTTTTCCAACTCTGCCGGGATCAACCCGCGAAGGCTCACGTCATTCACCAGCATCAGCAGCTTGATGTGTCCTGCCGCGTCGTCTGCCGAAACGCCCATCGGCACATCATCGGTGATAACCGCAATCTCGCCCTCCATGTCGCAGCCCCACGCGGGATCGGCCAAGGGTATCAGCCCACGCGGCGGTAGGAAAGCATCCGATCCGCCCTGATACATCAGCGGGTCGGTGTAGAAGCTGTCGGGAACCTTGCTGCCGCGTGCCTTCCGGACGAGTTCGACATGGTTGATATAGGCGCTGCCATCGGCCCATTGGTAGGCGCGCGGTAGCGGCGAATGCGCCTGCCGTTCGTGGAAGCGTTCGCACGGCACGGTTTCATGCTCGACATCGCGGGCGAGCACTTCAAGCTGCGGCGCGATCCGCGCCCAATCATCCAGCGCGGCTTGCAGGGTGGGGGCGATATAGCCCGCCGCGCAGCAGCGGGTAAGGTCTCTGGATACCACCACCAATTTGCCATCGCGGGTGCCGTTGTTGATCGTTGCGAGTTTCATGTCTGGCCTCTTTCCGGGGAATCGATCTGGTTATCGGGATGCGCGCGTGTGAACGCGGGCAGGGCAAGGCAGGCGGCCTCGATCCGGGTCAGGTGCGGGCTATCTGACAGGTCGTAATCGAACCGCCGCGCATTGGCGAGTTGCGGGATCAGCACCACTTCAAACAGGCCGGGCGCGTAGCCGTGGAGGAAATCGCCGGTCTTGAGCTGCGCCAACCGCGCCTCCACCGGCTTGAGCGTGCGCGCCAGCCAGTGGCGATACCACACGTTGATTTCATCCTGCGTGTGGCCGAGCGGGTCTTTGAGGTATTTGAGCACAGGCAGGTTGTTGATCGCATGAATCTCGGTCGCGATGCCGTAGGTCAGTTCGCGCACCGTGTAGCGGGCCTCGATATCGCGCGGCAGCAGCGGGGCTTGCGGATAGGCTTCGTCCAGCCATTCGAGCAGCGCCATCGACTGCGCCCGGTCACGCCCGTCAGCCTCTAGCATGGGGAGCGATCCGAATGGGTTGCGCGCCGTAAAGGCGGCGTCCTTGTTTGCGCCCGTGACGAGGTTGACTGGAATATTCTCGAACGCCAGCCCCTTGAGGTTCAGTGCGATCCTCAGGCGGTAAGAGGTCGAGGAGCGGAAGTAGCCGTAGAGTTTGATAGGTGAACCCTCCTTCGTCATTGCGAGCCTGGCATATGCAGCGGACCACCCAGGCTCGCTCGTCCTGAGCCTGTCGAAGGACGCTGTGGTGTCCTGTGATGCTTCGACAAGCTTAGCATGAGCGAGACGATATTTCTGCGCCGCTCGCAATGACGAAAATCATCAGAACGCCGCAATCCCGGTAATCGCGCGGCCCAGAATCAGCGCGTGGACATCGGCTGTGCCTTCGTAGGTGTTGACCGTTTCCAGGTTCACCATGTGGCGGATCACCTGATATTCCTCGGAAATACCGTTGCCGCCGTGCATGTCGCGCGCGGCCCGCGCAATATCCAGAGCCTTGCCGACATTGTTGCGTTTAACGATCGAAATCATGTCGGGGGCGAACCGGCCTTCGTCGATCAAGCGGCCAACGTGCAAAGACGCTTGCAGGCCCAGCGCAATATCGCTCATCATGTCGGCGAGTTTTTTCTGGAACAATTGCGTCGCGGCAAGCGGGCGTCCGAACTGCTGGCGATCCAGCCCATATTGGCGCGCGGCGGCAAGGCAGAACTCGGCTGCGCCCATCGCGCCCCACGAAATACCGTAACGTGCGCGGTTGAGGCAGCCGAACGGGCCTTTCAACCCTTCGACACCGGGCAGCAGCGCGCTTGCGGGCAGGCTCACTTCGTCCATCACGATCATTCCGGTGGTTGATGCGCGCAAGGAAATCTTGCCCTTGATCTTGGGCGCGGAAAGCCCCGCCATGCCCTTTTCCAGCACAAACCCGCGGATCGCGCCGCCGTGGGCATCGGATTTGGCCCAGACCACGAACACATCGGCAAATGGCGCGTTGGAAATCCACGTCTTGCTGCCGGAGATGACGTAATCATCCCCGTCGCGCCGCGCGTGGGTTTTCATCCCGCCGGGATCGCTGCCCGCATCGGGCTCTGTCAGGCCAAAGCAGCCGATCAATTCTCCGCTGGCGAGGCCGGGCAGGTATTGGCGGCGCTGTTCGTCCGATCCGTAGGCATAGATCGGATGCATCACGAGGCTGGATTGCACGCTCGCCATCGAACGGTATCCGCTGTCCACCCGCTCAATCTCGCGCGCGATCAGCCCGTAAGCGACATAGCTTGCGCCCGCGCCGCCAAATTCTTCGGGCAGGGTCGCGCCGAGCAACCCGGCTTTGCCCATCAGCGGGAACAGTTCGGGCGCATCTGTTTCCTCGCGGAAGGCGTCGATCACGCGCGGTTGCAGTTCACTTTGGGCGAAACCGTGGGCGGCGTCGCGGATCATCCGCTCTTCCTCGGTCAGCTGGCTTTCAAGATCGAAGGGGTCTTGCCAGTTGAACGGGGAAAGGCGCGAAGTGGGCGGGTGCGAAGTGTCTGGCGTGGTGCCGTGCACGGGGATGCTCCTGCTGTTCATGCTTCACAGCCATTGCAGGCTTCAAGCTGCGGGGCAAGGGGGCGGCGGGGCGGTAGAGCGCGCCGCACAGCGCCGGTCAGGCAGGCGCGAGCAGGCGGTTGGCGGCATCGAGCAGATCGGCCGGGGGGCAGGGCTTGTGCACGGTTACGGCGCGCGGGAAGCGGATGGCGAGTTCCCGCGCTTCATCGTGTTCGGAATGCAGGATCACCGGCACATCATCGTCAATCAGGGTTTGCGCCAGTTCGTAGGTCAGCCCGTCGGTCAGCTCGATATCGAGGATGGCGAGATCGGGCTTGTGTTTCTGGCAGGCAAGTAGCGCGGCAGAAATGCCCGCGTGCGGCCCTTCGATCTCGTAGCCCGCTTCCTCGAAGGTATCGCACAGGTCGACAGCGGTGATGAATTCATCCTCAGCCACCAATATCCGCAAGCCCATCCACCCTCTCCCCGCGCCAGCGACTCCCCCGAAGAGCGGGAATGTAACACGGATTGGGGGTCAGCCTTGCGGAATATTATCCATTCCTGCCAAATTTGTCAGTGAAGGCCACTTCGTCGCCTGCCGCGAGCAGTTTGGCCTGTTCGATCCACTGGTCGCGGGTGATGCGGCCCTTGAATCGGCCGAGCTGCGCATCAATGCGTTCGACATCCGCATCGCTCCACGCGGCGATCTGCGCGTAGGAGGTGATGCCAAGCTCGCCCAGCAACGTCACCAGCTTGGGGCCGACGCCTTTGATGCGGGTGAGATCGTCGGCGGCAGCAGGCGCGGGTGTGGGGGCAGGCATGGGCATGGGAACCGGGACAGGCTCCGCCATCACCTTTACCGCCGCCGGAGCCGCATCGATCAACGCCTGATTGCGGCGCGCTTTTTCAGCGCCTTCGTCCAGCACGTCACGCGCCAGCGCGGGGGCGCTGCCATCTTCAACCACCTTCGCCTTGCGGTTGCGGCGGGTAAGCAGCCACACCGCCACGACGAGCAGCGCAAGGCCCAGCAGGATCAGCGGCAGGGCGGCGGAAAGATCAAGGGACATGGCGCGGCAATCTCCGGCAAAAGGGAATCAATCGCTGCGACCTTAGCAGGCGCACCCGCTTGCGCCCAAGCCCCTTGACGCGGCTCAGCCGCCCTTCATGCTGCCGGCGAGTGCGTTCAACCGCAGGAATTCCTGCCGCCAGTAATTGTCCTGCTCGCCTGCCAGCGTGCCGATTTCGCCAAAGCCGAAGCCCTGCATCAGCTCATCCCCGCGCAGCACCTGGCCGTAGGCGGCGACCGCTGCGGCGAAGGCGAAATCGCCTTGCGGGGCGGCGGCGGTCTTGAACGCGCTGGACGCCACGACCTGTTCGATCAGTTTCGAGGTGTCGCTTGTCGGCAATTTGTAGCGCAGCTTGACGGTCGCGGCTTCTGCCAACTTGGCTTGCGCGGCGGCGGCGGGCGCATCTTCATACTTGCGCGGCGCGATCCAGCCCTTGCTGCCAACGGGGACGACTTCGTAGATCGCCGTCACCTGATGGCCTGCGCCAATGTCACCCGCATCGACCCGGTCATTGTCGAAATCTTCCTCACGCAGCGCGCGGTTTTCGTAACCGACAAGGCGGTATTGCGCGATCACGGCGGGGTTGAACTCGACCTGGATTTTCACGTCCTTGGCGATGGTGAACAGCGTGCTCGACATTTCCTCGCCCAGCACCTTTTTCGCTTCGAGCGCAGAATCGATATAGGCGTAGTTGCCGTTCCCCTTGTTCGCCACCTGCTCCATCATCGCTTCGTTGTAATTGCCCTGGCCAAAGCCCAGCGTGGTCAGCGTGATGCCGCTATCGCGCTTTTTCTCGATCAGTTCGATCAGCGCCTTGGTGTCCGACACGCCGACATTGAAATCGCCGTCGGTGGCAAGGATCACGCGGTTGACCCCGCCCTTGATGAAGTTGTCCTCTGCGATGCGGTAGGCCAGTTCGATCCCAGCGCCGCCCGCAGTCGATCCGCCCGCGCTCAGGCTGTCGAGCGCGCGGCGGATTGTGGCGGTGTCATTGGTGGGTTCGAGCACAAGGCCCGCGGCCCCTGCATAGACCACGATCGATACCCTGTCCTGCGGCGACAATTCGCCCGCAAGGCCCGCCAGCGCGGTCTTGACCAGCGGCAGCTTGTCAGGGCTGTTCATCGATCCCGACACGTCCATCAGGAATACCAGGTTGGCGGGCGGGCGCTCATCGCTGTCAATGTCATATCCGCGCAGGCCAATGCGCATCAGATAGGTGCCGGGGTTCCACGGGCTTTTCGCCACATCGGTGCTGACGGTGAACGGCTGGCTGCGATCTTTGGGCTTGGCATAATCATAGCGGAAATAGTTGATCATCTCCTCGGTCCGCACTGCGTCTTTTGGCGGCATCATGCCTTGGGTCAGGAACCGCCGGGCATTGGCATAGGCTCCGGTATCGACATCGACGCTGAAGGTGGAGACCGGCTCAGCAGCGGTCAGTTTGACGGGGGAAACCTCCTTGCCGTCATATTGCTCGCGCCCCGGATCGGTGGCTATCATCACCGGCGGAACAAAATATCCGCGTTCGGCCACAACCCCATCGCCGCTGATGCGTGATCCGGTGACGACCACCATGTCCTGCGGCGCATAGGCTGCTACCGGGGCGGGCGGCGGCGGTGCCATCACCGGCGGCGGCGGTGCCTTGGCGAGTTCTTCGGGCGCTTTGCTGGCGCAACCTGCAATCACAGCGCACAGCGCCGCCATTCCTACCAACCGAACTGCGCGCATCAATTTTCTCCCCACAACCTGAGCGATGCCCGAAAATCACGCCGCAGCCGTGAATAGCGACTGAACGTGCGCGGGTTACGGCAGGTCGTTGACGGGATCAGGGACAACCTGCTTGCGGAACAGCACCTTGTCTTCCTCACCAAACCCGCGCCGCCAGATGACAAAGGCATAGGTGGCCAGCACCGCCGGCACGCCGAATAGCAGCTCGATCCATTCGGGCACGAAGGTGAAGGCATAACCCACCACCACCGCAGGCGCGGCGGCATAGACCAGCGCCCAGCGCCAGTTCGAAACCGGGGCCTTGAGCAGGTGTTTGAGCATCAGCGCCTTGATCAGGCTGGATAGCGCCAGCGCAATCA
>JAHJSJ010000201.1 GCA_018830415.1 Alphaproteobacteria bacterium
ATCGAAATCATGAACGCGCCAAAGAAGCCTTTGATAATCCATGCCCGCCAGTGTCTGGCGATCTGCGCACCATCCCACACCTCGCGCCCGATCACCCCGCCGCCGAGCAGAAATACCCCGAAATGCCACGTGCCGTCGCGCGGGTTTACTAGATGCCGGTCGAGCCAGATAACGTAAGGAATCGAGAGTGTTACCAACGGCAACACGGCGAAGGTCAGCACCTCCATCGCGAACAGGTACGACCCGTTCCAATACCACCGCGCGAGGCCGTAGAATGCCGCGAGCAGCGCCCATGTTGCCCATAACCCGCACAATTTGACCACTGAAATCGGCAGAATTTCTGCCAGCGGTCGGGCCTGATCCCAGTCGATTCCGGTCGATGGCCGCCGGTGCACCTTGTCGACCAGCACCGACCAAGCCACCATCGGCAGCGCGGTAAACACAATCGCGGCGAGCGCGGCGTAGGGGCCGGACAACACGCCCCGCGCGCCCGCCACACTGCCCTGCAATCCCAAGGCATCGGCGATGTCAGGGTAGGATCGGCACAGCGCAATCCATACAAACAGGCCTGCAAGACCCGCCAATCCGACCCCAGTCGAAACATCGCTCGGCGGGAGGTTTGGCGGCGGCGCGCCGGGCGCAGTTGGACGGGGCGGACGCAGCGCTGTCATAGTGCTGCGGCCCTACAGCATAAGGGTTAACGCCTTGGTATATACCGCCCAAAACCTGCCCAAAGGCGGGTCAAGGACGACCTAACCCCACCCTAACCGGGGTCTAGCAGGGGTCTAACCCGGGTCTAGCCAGAATCCGCAAAAACCGCTGTTGGAAATCAGCGCCAGGCGTGGATCGTGCCGCTATCGTCCAACAGATACAGATAGCCATCGGCGACCAACGGCGGCAGGCTGACAGGCTGTCCAATGTCATCGAACAGCGCGGCCGAACCTTCGCCTGCGCTGATCTTCCACACTTCACCGCGCGAACTGGCGACCCACAATTGGCCGCCGGCCAGCACCGGCCCGGTCCAGAAGATCGGGTTTTCTTTCTTCTTCTCGTTCTTCCAGTGCTCCAGTTGGGTGATCCAGCGCACCCGGCCATTGGAACGCGCAATCGCCAGCAGGCGCGCATCATCGGTCAGGGTGAAGATCCACTCGCCCGCAATTGCCGGGGTGGAAATGCCGGCCAGGTTCAGTTCCCAGATCCGCTGACCCGTTACCAGTTCATAGGCCGCCATCCGGCCGCCCTGCCCCAGCGCATAGACCCGGCCCGAATCGATGATCGGATCGGCATCAATGTCTGTCACAGTGCCCACCGTGGTCGAGATATTGGTGCGCGCCAGCGCATCCGACCACAGCACGCGGCCATTTTCATAGCGATAGGCGGACAGTTCCCCGCTGGAATATCCGGCGATCACCGTCCCCTGCCCGGCGGCAGGAGCAGCCACCCCGAACACGCCCGACTGCGTCGACGATCCGGATTCATCCCACACCAGCGAGCCATCGTTGATGTTCAACGAGATGACCAGATTATCCTGCGTCATCACGAACAATTGGCCAAAGGCGATCGTCGGCGATCCGCGGAGCGGGCCTGCTGGCTTGACCTTCCACAGCACTTCGCCGGTATCGGCGTTGATCGCCAGCACATCGCCAACGCCATTGGTGGCATAAAGCTTACCCGCTTCAAAGCTGACCCCGCCCCCGAAAGCAGAGGGTGTCTGATCCTTGGTCAGGTATTCATCGCCGCGGCTCCACAACCGCGCGCCGGTATTCTTGTCAAAGGCGGTAATCACGCCATCGGTGCCAACCGCGAACAGCTTGTTACCGCCCACCACAGGGGCTGCGGCAAGGCGCATGCGGGTGGTCGACCCGGCAATCCTTGCGGTCCATGCCTTTGCCGGATTTTCCGCAAGGGCAAGATGGCCGTAGGACTTGCTCGCCGCGCCGCCGACCTGCGCCCATTCGGCATTGGCGCGTGCGGGCGGCAGCACCACGGTAATCCCGGCCAGCGCCGGATCAACCTCTGCCCCGCTTTCAATGCGTGAAAGGATGGGTGTGCGGTTGCCCACCGTTGGCGTGGTCTTGTCGCCCCCACCGCCGAACAACCCGCCCTTGCAGCCAGTCAGCCCCATCGCCAGAATGCCCGCCAGCAAAGCGGCGCGTGCAATTTTCGTATTTGTCATAACCGTCCGTTTCAACCCTAACCCGTTAATTGGCGACAACTGCGCCATTCCCCTCGGATACGATCACGCCTTCATCCTTGAGCAATTTGTCGACATCCACAATCGCATCCACGCCCAGCAGTCCAGCCATCTGGCGCGCGCGCGATCGCAGCGTTTCGGGCTGTTCTTCGTCCTTGGCAATTTCGGCAAACAGCTTCCCGGCTTCAGCCCGGTTGCCGCTTTCCAGATGCGCCATCGCCACCAGTTCCCCGGCGCTGCCGAACCACGGATTGCCGGGCTTGGAGAGGTCGCCAAGCTGCGCGATGACATCGGCGGGCTTCATCGTGTCGAAATTGGTGCTGACATCGCGCACCCGCGCCAGATCGCGCAGCGCAGGCGGCGCATCGGCGTCTGCGGCGATTGCCTTGAACAAAGCGGTCGCCTTGGCCGTATCGCCTTGTTCCAGCGCCGCGCCCGCCTGCACAAACCGCGCAGCGGTGCGCGCGCCCGTTGACGATCCATCGGCCAGCAACGGCGCAACCTTGTCACCGGCCGCCTTGAAATCGCCTTGATCGGCAGAATCGAGCGCTGAAATCAGCGTTTCGGATTGCGATTCCAGTTCACCTTGACGGTAGTTGTCCCACGCCAGATAGGCACCAAGGCCAGCAACCAGCAGGATGATCCCGCCCAGCAGTTTGGCCCCGTGGTTCTTGAAGAAATCGAGCACGGCATCTTCGCGCACAGCCTCGTCAATCTCACGGATCAGGACTTCATCCTCGGCTGAAGCCGCCGGGACAGAAGGGGTATTGGTCGGGATGCGCGCCACCGGGCCTGTGTTCCTCGTTCAAGAATTGTCTTGCGCTTTGGCAAGCAGATCAGTGCGGCTCTTTAGGCAGGTGCCGCGCTGCGCGCAATGGCGGCGATGCGGCGATGCCCAGTGCCATGTGCCAGTGCCGTGCTGATGTGGCGCAGGCGATTTGAACCGGGGATGAAGCACGCCGCGTCACAGCCCGCGCCCCATCGCATCGCCATAGACCGCGCGGTAACGGGCGAACATGGCGGCAAAATCATATTGCTCGCGCGCCTTGGCCTGATTGGCCGCGCCAATCCGGGCGCGCAGGTCCGCATCTGCGGCAAGTTGGCTAAGCGCTACGCGCAGCGACTGCGCGGAGCCGGGGGCGGTGATAAATGCCTGATTGGCTTCGCCCACCATCACCCGGATATCCCCGACATCGGGCGCAGCCACAGGCAGCGCGGCGGCCATGGCTTCGACCACGGAAAGCGGAAATTGTTCGGACGCTGACGACAGCGCAAAAATGTCGAACAGCCCGATAATGCTCGCAGGATCGGCCACCGCGCCGGGCAGGTGCACCCGGTGGCTGATGGCGTGGGCTTTGGCGGCGGCAAGGATAGCCTCACGCTCCGGCCCTTCGCCGCAGATGACCAGATGCCATTCGTCCGGCAAACCCGCCACCGCCTCAACCAGCAGCGGCAATTGCTTGACCGCGCGCAGACCCGCCAGCGTGCCAACCCAGCGCTGGCCTGCGCCTTTTTCCAGCGGCAGGGCGCGCGGCTGGGGCGGTTTGGCAAAGGCGGCGGTGTCGATCCCGTTGCCGATCCGCTCCACCCTGGCGCGCGGCTGGTGCCACACTTCCAGAGCGATGCGTTCCAGCCCGGTGCTGGGCACGATCACGCAGGCCGCGCCCGACAATGCCGCACGGCGATAAAAGTTGCGGGAACGCTTTAGCCCGTGCGCCTCATCCTCGTTGAACCCATCCTCGTGATGCACCAGCGGGGGCAGACCCATTGCGCGCGCGAAGGCGCGGTGCGCCATCACCACATCCATCGCGCCCCAGTTATAGGTGCAGATCAGGTCGTATGGCTTCAGCGCTGTGGCAATCCCCGCCAGCCGCCCCGGCGTGGGCCAGCCGGTCAGCGCGGGGAAATCATCGGGAAAGCTGGCCTTGATGCGGGTATCGATCAGCGCGCGTGCGCCCATCGCTTCGGGTTGGGCTGATACCACCACGTGTTCCAGCGCCGCGCCAAACGCATTCATCAACCGGGCGCAGCGCACTTCCTTGCCCCCGGCCGCGAACGTCGAATGGCAATGAAGAATACGGGGAAGAATACGGGGAAGAATGCGGGGCGGCACGGCGGACGCTGTGGTCATTCAACCCCGCCCAGCAGCGCGTTGATTGCCGCGCGCACCTCCGGTTCGTCCAAGGTCGGGGCATGGCCCACACGCGGCACCGTAATCGTGGTCATCGCCGGATTGCGCGCCGCCATCTGCTTGACCGTTTCCGCGCTCAACAGATCGGACAATCCGCCGCGCACCAACAGCATCGGCACGCCGCGCAACGCCTCAAACGCCAGCCACAGGTTGGGCGGGGCGGCGTTGCCGGGTTTGGCGAAAGGTTCGGCAATCGCCATGTCGTAATCAAAGCCGATGCGCCCGTTCTGGGTGACGACCATCGTGCGCTTGGCCATTTCGAGCCATTGGTCGAGCGTGTAATCGGGAGCTGCCGCCGAATGGGCATCAGCCAGCCCGCGCGCGGCGTGCACCCAGGTGGGGTAGCTGCGCCCTTGCCCGACATAGCCCGAAATCCGCGCAAGGCCGCTCGCGTCAACCTCTGGCCCGATATCGTTCATCACCACCGCCGCCATGCGCCCCGGTTGGGCGTACGCCATCAGCATCGTCATCAAACCGCCCATCGACGTGCCGATTGCGATGAAACGGGCGATGCCCTGTTCGGCCAGCAGCTTTTCCACATCCGCGACATAGGTGGTGGGGGTGTAGGTATCGGAATCGGGCGCATAATCGCTCTGCCCGCGCCCGCGCATTTCGGGCACGATCACCCGGCGGGTAGCGGCAAGTTCGTCTGCCAGCCCGGCAAAATCGCGGGCATTGCGGGTCAGGCCATGCATGCACAGCACCGGCAGCGCCGTGCCCCCCTCAGGCCCCGGATAATTGCGGTAATGCAGGGTGAGCCCGTCGCTGCTGTCCCAGAAGCGATCTTCGTATTGTGCAGCCATGAACGGCGTAATCCCTTTGGTCGTTGTTTGCCAAGCTGGCGGGCGCAGCTTGCGCCCCGCTGTGCTTGCCCCCACTATCGCGGGATGAGCGAGCCTGTGCAACACCCCGATTGGGCCAAAGACTATTGCCCTGACCCAGCCATCCTCGAATTGGCAGACTGGCTGGGCGATCCTGTCGTCCCGGCGGACTTTCCTGATACCCGAATCAGGTTCCGCAATGATCGAGCA
>JAHJSJ010000202.1 GCA_018830415.1 Alphaproteobacteria bacterium
CGCCAAACAACGCCTCTTCATCGGGTTCGAGCTGCCATTCGGGCAGTTCGAGCGTGATGTCGAACTCCTCAACCGGGCGATCCTTGACAGCATAGCGCATATAGGCGGCGAACGCCTGCGCGGGCGCGCGCCCGCCTTGCAGGCCCGCCACCGGCTTGGCATCATCGCGGCCCATCCATACGCCGGTGGTGATTCCGCTGGAAAAACCGATGAACCAGCCATCCTTGTTCGATGATGTGGTGCCAGTCTTCCCCGCCACGGGCCGCCCGATCTGTGCCGCACGGCCGGTGCCGGTCTGCACTGCGGCTTGCAGCAGATCAGTCGCCCCGGCGACCACGTAATCGGGCACCTGTTGCACCTTGCGCGGTTCGTCGCGGCGATACAGCACGTCGCCGCTCGCGCCTGTGACCTTGGTGATGCCATAGGGCTGCACCGCGACGCCCTTGGCAGAGATCCCAGCGAAGGCCTGCGTCATTTCGATCACGCGCACTTCGGATGATCCCAGCACCATCGAGGGGTAAGTCGCCACATCCGAGCTGATCCCGAACCGCCGCGCCATCGACGCAACAGTGCCAAAACCCACTTCGTTGCCCAACTGGGCTGCGACGGTGTTGATCGAGAAGGCGAAGGCAGTGCGCAGATCGGTTTCGCCGACATTGCGTCCGTTCGAATTGCGCGGGCTCCACCCGTCAATAGTCACCGGCGTATCGACCACCTTGTCTTCCGGCGTGTAGCCCGCTTCCAGCGCAGCGAGATAGACGAACAGCTTCCACGCCGACCCCGGCTGGCGCATCGCGGTGGTGGCACGGTTGAAATTGCTGGCGACGTAATCTGTGCCGCCGACCAGCGCGAGGATCGCTCCGTCGCGGTCAAGGCTGACCAGCGCGCCCTGCGCGCCTTTGGGCGTATTGGCCTCGATCGCAGCGGTCGCAGCGCGCTGCATTCCGATGTCGAGCGTGGTCCAAACCTCAATCGGTTCGTAGGTTTCGGGCAGGATGATATCGAGCTGGGGCAGCACCCAATCGGTGAAATAGCGCACCGAATTCTGCCCCGCCTGCTGTTTCAGCTGCACCGCGCTGACATCGACCATCGCCTGATCAGGGGTGATATAGCCCTGTTCACGCATCAGCCGCAGCACCACCTGCGCGCGGTCAACTGCGGCCTGCACATCGGCGGTGGGGGAATAATGGCTCGGCGCCTTGACCAGTCCGGCGATTATTGCGGCTTCGGCAACGCTCAGTTCGGTGGCCGGGTGGCTGAAGAATTTGCGGCTGGCGCTGTCGATCCCATAGGCTCCGCCGCCGAAATAGACCTTGTTGAGATAGAGTTCGAGGATCTGTTCCTTGGAGAACCGCCATTCGAGCGCCATCGCCAGCACCGCTTCGCGCGCCTTGCGGTCAAATGATCGGTTGTTGTTGAGGAACAGGTTGCGCGCCAGCTGCTGAGAGATTGTCGAGGTGCCGCCGATCCGGTCATCCCCGGTCAACCCTTCGATAATCGCGCCGGTCAGGCGCACCGGATCGACGCCAAGATGCGAATGGAACCGCTTGTCCTCGACCGCGATCATCGCGTTGGTCATGTTTTCGGGGATCTCATTATAATCGAGCCATTCGCCAAAGCTTGGCCCAAGTTCGACCAGTTCGCGCCCGTCGCGCGCACGCACAACAATGGTCTGCCCCGGCTGGGTTGCCTTGAGCGCGGCGTAGCTGGGCAGCGATTGCGCCGCGAACCCGACAGCAAAGGCGAGAAACACCAGTCCCAGCAACGCCAACGCGCCGCCCCAGAACATCCCGCGTTTGAACCAGCGACGCAGACGCGAAGGCGGCGCATTATCGCGCCCGCCCGCCCTGGTCCGCGCCGCAGTAGGTGCCGACCGCTGGGCTGCCGCCCGGCGCTTCCCGCGCGCGTTCCTGTCCTGCAATCGCTCACCCCTTTTTGACATGGCCTGTGCCTATCTGATGCCCACCGGTCAGGGGCGCAAATGCGGCCCTTGCATAGGCAAATTGTAACCGGGGGTGAACCCGCACGCCCTCACCTCTCCCCCGCTGCGGCTGCGCCTCATTCCTCTGCCGGGGTAAAAATCAGCGCGGCGGAGTTGATGCAATACCGCAGCCCCCCCTGTTCGGGCGGGCCATCGGGAAAGACATGGCCGAGATGCCCGCCGCACTTGCCGCAGCGCACTTCGGTGCGGACCATGCCGTGGGCGATGTCGCGGTGTTGCTCGATCACCTCATCATCGGCGGGCTGAGTAAAGGCGGGCCAGCCGCAGCCGGAATTGTATTTGGCGGTGCTGTAGAACAGCTGTGCGCCACACGCGGCGCAGTGATATTCGCCTTCGTCGTAGAACTTGTCATATTCGCCGGTAAAGGCGCGTTCGGTGCCCGCTTCGCGCAGCACATGATACTGCATCGGCGAGAGCTTTTCGCGCCATTCGGCATCGGTCAGGCTGCGGGGATCGTCAGTCATAGCGGCACCTCTTGATCGCTTTCACCCATCCAGCAGCGCATAATGCGGCGGCGGCTTGATCGCGTCCATCCGCTCGGTCAGCAGCGGGCGGAAGCTCGGGCGGCTTTTGAACACCGCATACCAGCCGCGCGATTGTTCGTGGCCGGTCCAGTCGATCCCGCCAAGGTAATCCGCGACCGAAATCTGCGCGGCAGCGGCCAGATCAGCCAGACTCATGGTCGAACCCGCCACCCACGGGCGGTTGTCGATCAGCCAGTCGAGATAATCGAGATGGCCGTGGGCCAGCTTCATCGCATTGCGCAACGCACCGCTATCGGGTGGCTGGCGCAAGATGCGTTTGCGCATCCGTTCGGACAGCAGCGGCGCGGTGACATCGGCGTAGAAGCTCTCGTCAAACAGCGCCACCAAACGGCGGATTTCGGCGCGCTGCGTGGCCGAGCCGTTGATCATCGGGCTGCGTTCGACCACCTCTTCGAAATATTCGGCAATCGCCCTGCTATCGGGAATGATGATGTTCTTGTCCCGATTGACGATCACCGGCGTGCGTCCGGCCGGGTTCAGGTTGAAGAACATGTCCGATGCCGCCCAGGGATCTTCGCGCACCAGATCATAGGCAACGTTCTTTTCGCTCAGCAGCAGACGGATCTTGCGGCTGAAGGGGCACAGCGGAAATTGATAGAGGAGCCACATGGTGCTGCGATCCATGCCGCAATTTTCAACGCAAATCCATGCCCTGCGCCCGGTATCGGGGGAGTAATCAGACGCCCGATGCCTCCAGCATCAACAGACAGGACGGCATGATCTTGTGCACCTCATCATTGGTGATCAGCGCCTGCGCCTCGTCCTTGGCAAGCTGGGTGATCCCGGCGCGATCCAGCCCGCTGGCATCCATCAGCTGCGCCATTGTCAGCACGAAGAATTCGCGGCCCCGCGTGCTCAGATCAGGCCATTGCTGCGCCGCCGCGTCGCCGCTCGCCTGCCCGTTCGCTACCACCGCAAACGCCGCTGCACAGCGCAACAGCGCGCGGTTTTCCTGAGAAAGGACGGGAGACTGGGCGGGGGCGGCCTGCAGCATAAGCGCAGCGGCAATAAGCGAAGTGAGCATAGGCCCCCCTATGCACCGCGATATGAACCTGACGCTACCGAAATCCGCATTGCCGCAAGCGTAAATCCGTCCTAATCCGCAACTTGTCTTATAAGAGGAGACTCCAAAATATGTTCAGTCACATAATGGTTGGCACCAATGATTTTGACCGTGCCAAGGCGTTTTACGATGCCGTGCTGGCCACGCTCGGCGCGGGGCCGGGAATGGTCAACGTCGCCGCCACCGGCCACAAGCGCGCGTTCTGGATGCACAATGGCGGGATGTTCTCGATCAGCCAGCCGATCAACGATGCCCCGGCCTGCGTCGCCAACGGATCGACCATCGGCTTTGCCTGCGACAGTCTGGAACAGGTGAAGGCCTTCCACGATGCTGCGGTGGCCGCAGGGGGCACCTCAATCGAAGACCCGCCGGGCCCACGCGTCGGTGCGATGGGGACGATGAACCTCGGCTATGTGCTCGATCTCGACGGGCACAAGCTGTGTATGTTGCACCGCGCGTGACGTGTTGGCGCGTTCACTGACGTGAACGGCAGACCACCCGCCCGGCCACCAATAGTATCACTATGTTATGGTGGCCGGGCGGGGAGGCGGGGCGGGTGGTCTGCGTCGCGCGATAGCGTGACCGAAAAGCAAAAATCTACCTACTTAATTCAAACACCGCGAATTCGGCGCGCCAGTTCGCTGCTGGCGCGCCGATTTCGCTTTCATTGGCAAAGAACCACGCGCGTTCGACCCTCGCGCCTTTTTCCCGCGCCAGATCGCGGAAATCCTCCACCGTCACATGGTGGATGTTCTGCGTTTCATACCAACTCACTGGCAGCGCGCGCGTCACCGGCATCCGCCCGCCGAACATCAGCGCCGCGCGGGTGCGCCAATGGGCAAAGTTGGGGAATGAAACGAACGCGCGGCGGCCCACCCTCAACAGTTCATCCAGGATCAAATCGGGCCGGGTCGCGGTTTGCAACGTCTGGCTGAGGATTGCGTAATCAAACGCCTTGTCGGGATATTCCGCCAGATCGACATTGGCATCGCCCTGCACCACCGATAGCCCGCGCGAAACGCAGCGTTCCACCAGCGCGCCATCGAGCTCCATCCCGCGCGCATCACAGCCGCTGACGCTTTGGAGTTCCGCCATCAACGCGCCGTCGCCGCAGCCGATATCGAGCACCCGGCTGCCGGGGGCGACATGGGCGGCGATAGCGGCCAGATCGGGTCGGAGCGTCACTCGATGAACCCCTTAACCACCCGGTCGCACTGATCGTGGGGAAGCAGGAAACTGTCATGCCCATGGGCTGCGCTGAGTTCGACAAAGCTGACCTTCGCGCCCGCCGCGTTGAGCGCGTGGACGATGTGGCGGCTTTCGGCGGTGGGATAGAGCCAGTCGGTATCAAAGCTGATCAGGCAGAACCGCGCCTGCGTCCCCGCAAAGGCATTGGCGAGCTTGCCGCCATGCTCTTCGGCAAGGTCGAAATAATCCATCGCGCGGGTAATGTAGAGATAGGAATTGGCGTCGAACCGCCGGGTAAAGCCGCTGCCCTGATAGCGCAGGTAGCTTTCAACCTGAAACTCGGCGTCGAAGCCAAAACCCTTGGCCTCACGATCCTGCAAGCGTCGCCCGAATTTTTCGGTCAGCCCAGCCTCGGATAGGTAGGTGATATGCGCCGCCATCCGGGCAACGGCGAGGCCATTGTCGGGCCGCGCCTCGCTAGCGTAGTAATTGCCGCCCGCCCAGGCCGGATCGGCCATGATCGCCTGACGCCCCACCTCGTGAAACGCGATATTCTGCGCTGAATGGCGGGCCGTGGAGGCGAGCACCAGCACCCGCGCCGCGCGTGTCGGCCAATTGGCGGCGAGGCTCAATGCCTGCATCCCGCCCATCGATCCGCCTACCACGGCGTGGAGTTGGTCGATCCCCAACCCATCAAGCAGCGCCACCAGCCCGCGCACCATGTCGCGGATGGTGATGACTGGAAAGCGCATCGCATAGGTCCGCCCGTCGGGCGCGATACTCGCCGGGCCACTCGATCCCATGCAACTTCCGATCACATTGGCGCAGATCACGAAATGCCGGTTGGTATCAATCGGCTTGCCGGGGCCGACCATGCGTTCCCACCACCCCGGCTTGCCAGTGATCGGGTGCGGGCTGGCAAGATATTGATCCCCGGTCAGCGCATGGCACACCAGCACCGCGTTCGATGCATCGGGCGCAAGCGTGCCATAGGTCTGATAGGCGATCTGCGCGCCATCCAGCGCCTGCCCGCTATCGAGCGGCAGGGGCTGGGGGATCTGAAATACAAGCGAAGGGTTCAACACGTGGCACTTAACCGAACAAGGGGCAGTGCTTCGACAAGCTCAGCACGAGCGGATTAATTTTGAGGTTAGCCCCATAACCGCTCACCCTGAGCTTGTCGAAGGGCTGTTTTTCTTTAATCGGGCTTGCGATGACAACCAAACCTCAGCCCAAACCCTGGATCGCCCAGATCCACGCCTATCAACCGGGCGCATCGCACGCGGCCAGCGGCGCGCCTCTGGTCAAGCTGTCGGCCAATGAAAACCCGCTTGGCTCCAGCCCGGCGGCACTGGCGGCGCTGGCAATGCCGCATATCGCCGCCGATTATCCTGACCCCGATGCGCGGGCGCTGCGCGAAACCATCGCGGCGGTGCACGGGCTTGATCCAGACCGGATCGTATGCGGAGCAGGTTCGGGCGAATTGCTGCAATGCGCGGTACAGGCCGTGGCCGGGCCGGGGGATGAGGTGGTGTTTTCGCGCTACTCCTTCTCGCTCTACCCGCTGCTCGCGCACCGGGTCGGCGCGGTTCCGGTGTTTGCGGATGATGCAGCCTATGCCGCGTCGGTCGACAACCTGATCGCCGCCGTCACGCCGAACACCAAGGTCGTGCTGCTCGACAATCCCAACAATCCGGTTGGCACCTTCCTACCGCCTGCCGAAGTGGCGCGGCTGCACGCGGGCCTGCCGCCGCAGGTGCTGTTGGTGGTGGATGAAGCATACGCCGAATATGTCGACCTCGCGCATCAGCACGCGGCATTTGATCTGGCGGCAGCGTATGACAACGTGCTGGTCACCCGGACATTTTCCAAGGCTTACGGGCTTGCATCGGAACGCGTGGGCTGGGCGACCGGCGCGCCGGAGCTGATCGACCTCATCAACCGGCTGCGCGGGGCGTTCAACGTCTCCACCAGCGGGCAAAAGGCGGCGATTGCAGCGCTTGGCGATCAGGATTTCGTCGCCACCAGCCGCGCCTGCAACGCGGCGGAGCGCGCGCGGTTTTGCGATGCCGTTGCCGCGCTGGGCAATCACGGCCTGTCCGCCTCCCCCAGCGAGGCCAACTTCGTGCTGGTGCATTTTGGCGGTGACGTGACTGCCCCTGCCGCGCTCACCGCGCTGGCCGACGCGGGATATGCGGTGCGGCATTTGCCCGGACAGGGCCTGCCAGATGCGCTGCGCATCACCATCGGCACGGCGGACGCCATGACCCGCGTGATCGCCGCCTTGCGCACCTTGTGCGGAGAGCCGGCGTGACGATCGATCGCGCCGCGATCATCGGGCTGGGCCTGCTCGGCGGTTCGATCGGCCTTGCGATCAAGGCGCGGGGTCTGGACATTGCCACCACCGGCTGGGACCGTGACCCAGCGGTGCGGGCCAAGGCAGCGGAACGCGAGCTGGTCGGGCAGGTCTGCGACACCGCCGCCGACGCGGTGACTGACGCCGATCTGGTGATCCTGTGCGTTCCCGTTGGCGCGATGGGCGATGCGGCGCGTGAACTGGCCCCCGGCCTTTCCCCCCACGCCATCATCAGCGATGTCGGATCGTCCAAGGCCGCGGTCGCCGCCGCGCTTGCTGCGGCGCTGCCTAGTGCCTGCATCATCCCCGCGCACCCGGTTGCGGGCACCGAGCAGAGCGGGCCGGAGGCGGGCTTTGCCACGCTGTTCGCGGGCCGTTGGTGCATCATCACCCCGCCCGATGGTGTCGACCCGGCGGCGCTGGCGGCGCTTTCGGACTTCTGGACGGCGCTCGGCTCGAAGGTCGAACTGATGGACGCCGCGCACCACGATCTGGTGCTTGCCGTGACCAGCCACATCCCGCACCTGATCGCCTACACGATTGTCGGCACCGCGAGCGATCTGGAGGACGTTACCCAAAGCGAAGTCATCAAATATTCCGCCGGGGGTTTCCGCGACTTCACCCGCATCGCCGCATCCGATCCGGTGATGTGGCGCGATGTGTTCCTGACCAACAAGGGCGCGGTGCTGGAGATGCTGGGGCGCTTTTCCGAAGACCTTACCGCGCTGCAACGCGCGATCCGTTCGGGCGACGGGGACACCTTGTTCGACCTGTTTACCCGCACCCGCGCGATCCGGCGGCAGGTGATCGAACAGGGGCAGGACGATGAGCGCCCCGATTTCGGGCGGGATCACTAGACCGCCGCCCCTCCTTCCGGTGCGCCTGTAGGAGACATATGAGACACTGTCCAGGAACACAAAACCGCCCGCCCCGCACGATCCGCTGGAAGGCCGCTGTGCGGGACGGGAAACGGGGGCATACCGGAAGGTCATGCGGGCGAAGCTGACAGGTCAGACCCAAGTAGGAAAGCAGGCCTGCGGTCCAGCGTCAGGGCATCGGACAGGCGAGGCAACGCACCCATCCCAGCGCGCGGCCCCTTTTTTGTGTAGAACGGCACTCGTTTAAGGGGTCCGCTTCTCGGTGGCGCCAGAAAAAACCTGCCGTTCGGCTAGCGACCCCGTTCCGGTCATGCCCGGCCTGCTATGAGCTGCACAAAACATGATCTAGTCCGACTGGTGCTAGGGCGATTCAGTAGTTATACCAAACGTCGTCGGGGCCCATTTCACCCAGCTGCTCACAAGCAAATTCGTCACCTGCATCACAGTCGGTTTGTAGTTCGTCACGGTGAACTGTTCCACCGTAGCCTGAGAGCTCGTCGTGCGGCGATTCAGTTACCGCAGCATCTGGTGAGACCTTGGTGTCAATTTGCTCCTCCGACGCATCGACGCCCTGATTTGCTTTCACTTCAAATGAAGGAAGTCGAACTCCTACTAATTTCCAGCTAAACCATTGACGTTCGAATATTAACTGTGTGCGGTCTTTTGCGCGGAGACTGAAGGTGTTGATGCCTGAACGCTCAATGCCGCCAACAGCGTCGAATTCCCTGACAAAATTTAGAGCGAGTGTGTCGTCTGGCTTTCTAGATCTACGTTGGAATACGATCCGGATTGCAGTAGGATTCACCAATTGCTCGACCATCGGGTCGGCAATCGCAGCGACTCCCACGGCTCCAAGTTGGTCGAACGGGTTATCGCTCTCTGTAGCCGCCAATGCAGCCTGCACGGAAAGCTCTTCTTTCAGTGAGGTTCGCAGCCGTTCAAAATCGATGTAGCTTGAGAAGGCTTCATGGTCACCCTTGTTAAAAGCGGTCTGCATTCCCCTGAGCGTCATTATCGGGGAGGCGAAGTAGGCAAACGCGACAACCCCTACGATGACAATGACCGCGCTTATGGAGATGGACCTTCGTGACATAGATGTTCCCGTAATACGCTGCAATCGACAGGGTTAGCTAATTGAATTAGAACGAATATGTCAATTGAAGCCTCGCCCTTGCAAGGTAGGGCTTGGATGATTTTCGTAAATCACCACTTTTCAATTGCTTGATCGTCGGGAACCCGACCTCGACCCCGGGCCATCGGATGCCTAGGATTGCCGTGTCCGGTTTTTCCAAGAGTTACCAGTTCGACAGACTTAGACCTGTCTTTCACCCGTCTAATGAACCGGTCATCTTCACCTTCCCATGCCCCATCATTGCCCCACGCAATGAGTAGCTTGTTGCCATTTTTTTCTGCGACGACGATGATATCATCGAGCCACTGGTCGTTCCTATCGTTCGCTCGGTTCATGCTCGCCCACATCTGACTCGGTTTTGGAGAGCACAGAGGATAGAGGTTGACGATGGCCAGACCGCCATAGCCCCAGCGTTTCGCGAAGTTGGTCAAGCGTCGTATAGTGGGGTCGTCTTTTTGTGCATTCCCGTTACTCGGATTGAGCATGCAAATGGGCAGCTTCTTGGCATCTTCGTCCCAAATTCGTTCGAGAAAGAAGCGATAGTGCCCGCACTCGCTGAAGACTGCGTCGGCTTTTGTTTCCATCAGAGACTCCCCTATGCGCGGAACGTGACCAGTAAACACAACAATCAATTTTACAAATGACGAACCGTGGAATTTGGCTGAAGGCAGACCTTCGCCTTTCCACCCCACTTGCGGTCATCCACCCTGCGACCATCATCACCCGGAACCGGACATGGCGCGTTGGGATCTACCCGTTCAGCGCATTGATCGCCGCGTGCACCCGCGCTTCGACCTCGTCGCGCGGCAGGCCCGCCGGGATCGTCTCGCCCACCTTGTAGGTAATCCGCCCCGGACGCTTTACCGCATGGTGGTATAGCCGCCCGCTATCGACCGCAATCGGCACCACCGGCAGGCGCAACAATTTGTAAAGCCCGGCAAAGCCTGCCTGCAACCCCGGCCGCGTGCCCTGCGCCACGCGCGTGCCTTCGGGGAAGATCACCAGCGGGCGGCCTTCTGCCACGCGCACCTTTGCCAGGGCGAGCATTTCGCGCAAAGTCTTTGCGCCCTTGTCGCGCGCCACCGGGATCAACCCATAGGTCAGCGCCGAATAGCCCCATCCCGGAATGCTGAACAATTCCTGCTTGGCGAACACCGCCGGGTGCGTGAACAGGCGCGGGGTATCGATCGCTTCGAAGAAACTCTCATGCTTGACCGCGATCAGCACCGGCATGTCGGGGATTTCGCCGTCGATCACCACTTCGATGCCGAGCACGTTTTCCACACACCACAAATGCCAACCGCCCCACTTGGCCACCACCGGGCGCAGCCACGCCTTGCGCGCGATAATCGCGATCACCGATGCGCTCACCAGAAACACGCTGCCGCCATAAAACAGCACATAGAACGCCAGGCTGCGCAGCGCGGCGAGGAGGAAGGTCATAACTCGGCAAGCCCCGCCGCCCGGCTGGCGATCAGTTTGTGATATTCCAGAAACAATGTGCCAAAATCCGGTTGCGAAGGCACGGCATCGCGAATCACCGTGACATGGCCGGGCAGCGTCCGTTCAACCTCACCCGCGGCGCGGCGCATATGCCAATCGGTCGTCACCAGCCTTATCGAGGTGACTTCGTTCTGCGCCACCCACTTGGCAGTTTCCGCCGCATTGGAACGGGTGTCCACCGCCGCAAAGCCCAGCGTGATGCAGCATTCCATCTGTTCCGGCGCAACCCCGAACTCGGCAGCGAATTCGCCGGGGCGCACTTCGGAATCGACCCCGCTGACCAGCATTTTGGCGGCCAACCCCTGATCCAGCACCTCCAGCCCGCGCGCGATCCGCCCGGCCCCGCCGGTGGGCACGATCACCGCGTCGGTTGTAACCGCGTCCGCCTCACCGGGGAGCGTCACGACGAACCACAGGAAGCCGATCACCCAGACCAGAAACACCAAAGAAACACCGCGCCGGATCATGCCTGCCCCTAGAGCATGTCCTTGAGGGCAAGCGCAATGGTGATCCGCGCCGTCAGCAACGCAATCAGCACTCCGACAAGCGGAACGGCAGCGATCACCAACCACTCAGCGAGGCCAAATCCGCCGCCGCTGGTCAATCCGCTGTCCAGTGCGGCGAATTGCTGGCCCAGCAGCAACACCGCCGCCATGCCCAGGCCTGCGCCCACCACCGCGCCGAAAGCGGCTTCGCGCAGCACGGTGCGCAGAAATACTGCGGAAATCTGGCGATCGGTCGCGCCGAGCAGGTGAATGATTTCGACCGTGTCCCGCGCTCCGGCAAAGGCGTTGCGCGCCGCCAGCCACACCGCAGCCGCGGTCGCCAGCGCCACCAGCGCGATCAGCCCCAGCGCCAGCCATTGCAGCGCCGACAGCGCGCGATAGACCGGTTGCAGCCAGTCCGATTGGGCATCAACCCGCGCGCCGGGAACAGTTTGTTCAAGCGCCGCCGCAATCCGGGCGACATCATCCGGGGCCGCGCTACGCGACAATTCAACGTCAATCAGCGCCGGGATCGGCACATCGCCGCTCGCCGCGCCTTCGCCCAGCCAGGGTTCAAGCAGGGCGACCAATTCTGCCTCGGGCACCAGTCGCACCGCGCGCACCCCGTCGATTGCGGTCAACACCCGCACCGCATCAGCGCCGCGCGCCGCGCGCAAATCGGGGTTGGGTTCGATCACCTGCACGGTTACCGCCGCCGACAGATCGGCGCTGGCGCTGGTCGCCAGGTTCTTTAACGCCAGCCCGCCCGCCGCCGCGATCACCACCAGCGCGATCAGGATCGCGATGACCCACGGGATCGGCCCGGCAAAGCGGGTTGCAGGCAGCAGCCGCGCCGCTGCCCGGTTGCGCGCAGGAGCGGCCAGATCGGCGGCGTTATCCGGTTCGGGCGCATCCGACAGAGGCGGCGGCGGCGTGTTCATGCCCCGATCTCACTTGAGGCGGCTGGGCGCGGGGGATAACGCAGCGCGCCGGTCGGATCGGACAACTGCCCCTTGTTCAGCCGCATGATCAGCGAATCGGGCACTTTCTTGAGCAGGTGGACATCGTGGGTCGCCACCACCACGGTTGTCCCCACGCGGTTGTTCAAGGCTTCGAACAGGCGCAGCAGTTTCAACGCCATTTCGGGATCGACGTTGCCGGTCGGCTCGTCCGCGATCAGCATCTGCGGGCGCGCGATCACGGCGCGGGCAATGGCCACGCGCTGCTGCTCCCCGCCAGACAGTGTTGCCGGGATCGCATGGGCGCGGTGGGTGAGGCCGACCCAGTCGAGCATCTCCGCAACCGCCTTCACCACCCGCTTTTCATCCGCGCCTGCCAGTCGCAGCGGCAGCGCGACATTGTCGAAGGCGGTGAGATGCGGCACCAGCCGGAAATTCTGGAACACCACCCCCAGCCGCCGCCGCAGATCAGGCAGGCGTTCGCGCGGCATGGTGATCAGATCCTGCCCGAACATCCGGATCGCCCCGCGCGATGGCCGCTGCGCGAGGTAAAGCAGTTTCAACAAACTGGTCTTACCCGCCCCGCTGGCGCCGGTCAGGAAATAGAAGCTGCCGGGGTAAAGGGTGAAGGACAGATTGCTCAGCACTTCGGGATCGGTGCCGTAACGCAGGCCGACATTGTCAAACTTCACGTGTCCGGCAAGGCGATCATTCATTGCGCGCACCTATCAGCGCGGCAAGGCCGGGGGAAGGCGAACATCGCACGCTTGTAATAAAGAGTGCCGAAAAATCGCTCACGATGTGGAAAAACCCGCTGAAATCGCCTGCGCGGGGGTGCTTGCCCTTGTGCGCGGATGAACGAAGGCTATTGCAATTCAAGATATGATCATTGCCTGCCCAGCCTGCGGCACCCGCTACGCGGTGCCCGATGCTGCCATCGGCAGCGACGGGCGGACTGTGCGCTGCGCCAAGTGCAAGCATAGCTGGTTTCAGGACCCGCAGGTGCTCGATCTGGAACCCCCGGTTGACGCTGCGGCAGCGCCGCCCCGCGCAGCTGCTGCCCCCACCCCGCCGCCCGCTACCCCTGCACCAGAGCCAGCGATGCCGCAGCCCGCGCCTAAAACGTCCGGCGATGGCCCTTCGATCAACCATTGGCGCACATCGGATTCTCCCGCATATTCAACAACCGATTATGATGAATCGTCGATTGCGGTGCGCGCCTTGCGACGCGGGCTTAGCCAGAACACGGCAGATGGCGATGAAAGCCGGGTAATCCCCCGCACCGATCCGCCCGCCGCGCCTGACCAACGTGAGGCCTATGCCGAACCGGATGCTGACCCCCCGTTTGCAGATGAAGAATATGCCGATGAGGAATCGCGCTTCGGGTACCGCGCCCCTTTCATCCGGCGGCGCAACACGTTAAAATTGTGGACCTTTGCTGCGGCAATCTTTGCTGTGCTGGCAACCGGGACAATTGTTGCGGTCAATTACTACAGCCTGCCGGACTGGTTTCCCTTAAGCCAACCGACCTTCGGCATCGGCCAACCGGGGCTTGAACTCGATTTTCCACCCGCCGAACAGCGCCCTGAAACGCTGGAGAACGGCGAGACCATGTTCCGGGTGCGCGGCACCATAACCAATACCGCGCGCGAAACATTGACCGCGCCCAACCTGCTGGTGGTGTTCAGCGACGCGCGCGAACGCAAGGTCGGTGATTGGGTGGTGGTTCCGGCCAAACGCCAGCTGGCTCCGGGAGAAACCGTCACCGTGACCGAGGCGATCGCCAATATCCCACCCGGCGCAGCGGTTGCCGATCTGGGTTGGGCACCCAATTAAGCGGCTTGCGCGGGGCGAAACCCCTTGCTAGTGGGCCGCTCCTACCGCGGGGCCAGCACCTTGGCTGCCCCGACATACCCGAGTGCGGTCGTGGCGGAACTGGTAGACGCGCAACGTTGAGGTCGTTGTGGGCGAAAGCCCGTGGAAGTTCGAGTCTTCTTGACCGCACCAGTCATCTCCGGACGAGGATCCCGGGTTGCAGACCGGCTCCGGCGCATTGGCGCCAGGCTTGCGC
>JAHJSJ010000203.1 GCA_018830415.1 Alphaproteobacteria bacterium
AGGAAGCGCTGATCGCGGCGCTGCAATCGGGGCATCTGGCGGGCGCTGGGCTGGACGTTTACCCGGACGAGCCGAACGTCGACCCGCGCCTGATCGCGCACCCCAACGTCATGACCCTCCCCCACATCGGCAGCGCGACAGCAGAGGGCCGTGAGGATTCCGGCCACAAGGTCATCGCCAACATCCGCATGTGGGCCGATGGCCACAGGCCGCCCGATCAGGTGCTGACGGCGTTGCTTTAACGGAGATGGCGCGCAATCAGCGCCCATTGCTCATTCAGAAAACTACGGTGAAACAACCGGCTGGATAATTTGGCAAGCATTGCACCTCGCCTGGCCAAGACACGGTCGCGCACGTAATCTTCCGGCCACCCCTGCCACTCACCCGCCACGCTCCGTAAGTTCACGGAGAAAGCAGGGGCCACCTCATCCCGGAAAATCGCTTCCGCTTCCCCTGCTGCATAGCCGCTTTGTCGGATAACATCGGCGATGTGGCTATATTCTTGCGGATCAAGTTCGGTATCCAGAAAAACATCCGAAAGCGCTGTCCAGACCGGCAGGCGGCGCGCAATTTCCGCATCGGAAAGCTGCGCGCCAGCCATTCCCATCAGTCCCCCGTCAAAATCCGCTCGACCAGCTCCTTCACTGTCGGCGTGAAGTTGTTCGAATAGAACGGGTCCTGCTTGAAGCGGTAGGCCGCGTGGCCGGCGAAGGCGAGATTGTTGTCCGGATCGCCGCCGTGGGCGATGTCCTGCAGGGTCTTCTGGATGCAGAAGCTGCGCGGATCGGCGAGGCGTCCGGTGGTGTGGTCATCGTGGTCTTTCCAGCTCGAAAACCCGCAATGCGAAAGGCAACCCATGCAGCCCTGCTGGTCGGCGCGGATCTGCTCGGCGCTTTCGGGGGTCACGAACACCACCGTATTGTCCGGGGTCTTGAGCGCTTCGGTGAAGCCTTCCCCGATCCACGCCAGTGCCTTGCGCTGGTCGCCGGGGTGGACCCAGAAATACTTCGCCTTGCCATGATCGGACAAGGGCACGGTGCCCTCTTCCTCGTCGCGCTTGAAGATCGGGATCTGACGTTCGCTGCGATGCATCAGGTCATAGAGGAACGGCGTCTTGACCGCGCTGGAATAGAAGCCGGTGGGCGAGAACTTGTGCAGCAGCACATCGCCCGGTTCGACCGTGCGCAGCATGTCCTTCCATACCTGCGGGATCGGGCTTTCCTGCGTCAGCAAAGGCCGGGTGCCGAACTGGAAGATGATCTTGCCCAGTTCGGGGTTGTCGATCCAGTCATTCCATTCGCGCAGGAACCACACCCCGCCGGCCATGACGATGGCGGTGTCCTCGCTCACGCCCTCGGCACGCATGGTGTCGCGCAGCGCCTTGACGCGGGGATAGGGGTCTTCGGGAACCAGCGGGTCTTCGGCATTGGACAGGCCGTTGTGGCCGCCCGCCAGCCACGGGTCTTCATAGACCACCGCCGCCATCAGTTCCGGCACCTTGGAATAGCTGCGCTTCCACAGCGCGCGGAAGGCGCGGGCCGAACTGATGATCGGCAGGTAATGGACGTTGAACCGCTGCGCAATCTCGGCCAGTTTATAAGGCATGCCAGCCCCGCAGGTGACGCCAGTGATCAGCCCCTTGCAGTTTTCCAGCACCCCTTCAAGAACGGCTTGCGCCCCGCCCATTTCCCACAACACGTTGATGTTGATCGCGCCCTTGCCGCCGGAAATCTCGTGCGCGCGCCGCACCTGTTCGGTCGCGCCGTCAATGCCGTAGCGAACCAGTTGATCGAACCGTTCCTTGCGAGTCGCCTGCGGATAGACCTGCGGGATCGGGTTGCCGTCCGCATCATAGCTGTCGGCATTGACCGCGCTGACCGTGCCGATGCCGCCTGCCGCTGCCCATGCGCCCGAACTGGCGTGATTGGTTGCCGAAACACCCTTGCCGCCTTCGACCAGCGGCCAAACTTCACGCCCGCCGTAAATGATCGGGCTCAATCCCTTGAACAATGAAAACTCCCCTTCGCGCCGTCTCTGACGCGCATTCCTTGCTTATGACATAGTGATGAGACACGCGCGCCGCAACGATTGAAACCGCGCTTTTGCTAGCCGACGCTACAGGCGCGGATCGCTTCTGGTTTGGTGCGGGCCTTGCCGCGTTCAAACCGCGCAAAATATCCTTTGATGTCGGGCCGTTCGACATATTCGACCAGCACGTAGCCGATCGCCTCGAACTCGCAGAACAACAACCGGTGCGGCAGGCCGTGCGTGCCGACCGGGCTATTGCTTTCCACAAGGATGATCTGCCCACCGGCATTCAATGCGGGCCACATGTGCCACAGAAAGGCGTAAGGCTCGGTCACTTCGTGATACATGTGAACCATGAAAATCCGGTCGAAACTGTCGGGTGGCAGTTGCGGATCGGCGGCTTCGCCCAGCTTGATGGAGATGTTTTCAAGCCGCTCGCGCTCAACCCGGCGGCCCAGCCGTTCGAGCGCATCGCGGCTGATGTCCTGCGCCAACACGCGTCCGTCTGCCCCCACACGTTCGGCCAAGCGCACGGTATAATAGCCTTCGCCCGCGCCGATATCCGCCACTGTCATTCCGGCGCGGATATTGGCGAGGTCCATCACCACCTGCGCCTCATTCCGCTCATCACGCGCGTCTTCGTTGGAAAACTGGTTGGAAATCACCTTGGCGACCGGGCGATCCGGTTTGGGAAATTGGGCCGCGCTTTCGGGTTGATCCACCACAACGGGCATGATCTGATCGCAGGCCGACAGCAGCAGCATGGCCGCAGCCGCCACGGCCACCGCAAGCGGACGCCGCATCGCCATCATTATTCCACATCCTCGATTTCGACTGTCTCGCCCGTCACCCGCTGGGCGAGCGCGGCGGAGATGAACGGATCGATTGCACCGTCCAGCACCGCATCGGGCGCGGTCGAAACCACCCCGGTGCGCAGGTCTTTGACCATCTGATAGGGCTGCAACACGTAGGAGCGGATCTGGTGGCCCCAGCCAATTTCGCTCTTTTCCTGATACTCGCCGCTCGCTGCGGCTTCGCGCATCGCCATTTCGCGTTCGAACAGCCGCGCTTTGAGCATGTTCATAGCAGTTTCGCGGTTCTTGTGCTGGCTGCGATCATTCTGGCAGGCGACCACGATCCCGGTCGGGATGTGGGTGAAACGCACCGCAGAATCGGTGGTGTTGACGTGCTGCCCGCCCGCACCCGAAGCGCGATAGGTATCCACCTTCAGGTCAGCAGGGTTGATGTCAATTTCAAACGTATCGTCGATCACGGGGTAAACCCACACCGAACTGAACGAGGTGTGCCGCCGCGCGCTGCTGTCATAGGGGCTGATGCGGACAAGCCGGTGGACGCCGCTTTCGGTCTTGGCATAGCCATAGGCATTTTCGCCCTTGATCAGCAGCGTGGCCGATTTGATCCCGGCCTGGTCGCCCGCCTGATATTCAACCGTTTCGACCTTGAATCCGCGACGTTCAGCCCAGCGGCCATACATGCGAAACAGCATTTCGGCCCAGTCCTGGCTTTCGGTGCCGCCTGCGCCTGCGTGGATTTCGAGATAGGTGTCATTGCCGTCCGCCTCACCCGAAAGCAGCGCCTGCACCTTGTCGGCATCGGCGCGGTCCGCGAGCCGCTCAAGCGTTTTCAACCCGTCATCGACGATGCTGCTCTCGCCCTCGGCCTCACCCATTTCGATGAACTCGATCGCATCGGCCATTTCGGCAGCAATTTCGTTGACGGTGCTGACCGCGTTTTCGAGCGTTTTCTGCTCGCGGCTGATCGCCTGCGCCTGTTTGGGATTGTCCCACAGCGACGGATCCTGCACCCGCGCGTTGAGTTCATCGAGCCGCCGCAGCGCACGTTCCCAGTCAAGCGACAGACGCACCAGTGCCAGCGCCGCTTCAATCCGGTTGATAAAGGCTTGGGCCTCGGCCCGCATGGTTGATCCTTTGGTCAAGCAAAAAGTCGGCCCCGCTTAACGCTGGCGGCGCGATTGTAAAGCACCCGGCGCTGCACAACGCGCGCTGCATCTTGATTAGCACACCGGCGGCAAAGGCCGGTCAGTAAATCCCGCCCTGCTCCTCAACGAAATTGGCTGGCCGGTCATCGGGCGCATCGATCGCGATGCTTTCGGCATTTTCACGGCCAGCGCGGATCAGTTGAAGAATCTCGTTGCGCCGGGCCGCGATCTCGTCCTGCCGGGTGAAACGCTCTGGCTCAGTATCGGGCTTGAACGCTTCCCATATGATCGCCGATCTGGGGTCATCGGTCGGCCAGCCGTCATAGACCTGCTTGCCCGAGCGGCGATCCACCCGCACCATCCGCACACCTTGCGGCGCAACCGGAGGAAGGTCAGACCACTTCTGGCGGGTTTTTTCGATCAGGCTTTTGAT
>JAHJSJ010000204.1 GCA_018830415.1 Alphaproteobacteria bacterium
AAGAGGCGGCATTGGGCGCGGGTCACACTTGACCGGGAGCCATGGCACTTTCCGGATTTTCCAGACCAAGCTGCGATTAGGAAGGTGTCGTGACACGGTGCGCTTGCAGGTCGTCACCGTATCTCCAGACGTCGGCAACTGCGATGCGCCACTGCGGGTTTGATCGAGATCCCCGCATTCCGATAGCCCCGGCCCAGTGCCTTACTGGCTGCGGATTCTCGGCCTTGCTCTGACCCCGCAACAGCTCAGACCAGCCCGACCCAGGACGCGGTAGGCATAACCTGCCACTTGATCACAACGCCTGCCTCGTAACGGCTGAACTGACCGTGCCAGCCGCGTCCGGCACCTGCCGGGCGGGGCTTGGAAAACGACGAAGCTACGCCTCATACGTGCGAGCACTTCCAAAGCCATTTCAAAAATTTCCGCCAGACCTTAGCTGGGATAAATTGCATATATTGATCGAAGAAGGGAAGGTCACTTTCTCCAGTGAAAATGTGGCGTTCCTTATCGAGGATACCGACACTCAGTATCTGTTCGTTGAAAAAAACATCGACCGATATCTAGAAATCGAGAGCGAGTGTACTCCGGACGATGATTTCCGTGGGGGGCTGCTAAGCAGGGATATATCAGATGAGAAAAGGCTGATAATTATCAAGGCGATGGACCTCACATTACTTGCCAGCACGCCTTCACGTGCGGCGAAAGTCGGGCCGGTCCTGATACGAACGGGGGCAGATGTCAGCGAGTTTGGCGCAGATGCAGCGGTTGTGATTATCGTCAATTCCCGACCTATCAATGTCCAAATCCCACTGCTCAACAAATTCCAGCGAAATTTGGATGATCAGCAAGTGAGGTCGATACTCGGCTCTCTGCCAGAACCATACTCTGAGATTAAGCCGGGGTATGGAACACCTCGGATCAAGGGCACGGAGGCAAACCTTGAATTTGTAAAATGGTTGGAGGCCCGTCGATTCATTTCATCTTGGAGTCAGGGAGGATTATTCGGACTGGACGACGATATCCGCATCAATCTCCGCAGAAAATGAACGAACGGCGGAAGTGGGCCGTCGCGGCATAATTGCGGACTGTCAGGACCGTCCGCAAGGCCGGTCATTCAATCGCCCATACCGAAATCCCCATCTTGCGGGCTTTGTCGACCAGGTTGGCATTGATGCCATTGCCCGGGCACGAGACCACAGCCTTGGGCAGCACTTCGAGCATCTGATCGTTGCGGCGGAACGGTGCGGCCTTCTTGAACCGTTCCCAGTCTGGCCGGAACGGGACATGGGTGATCTTGCGCGCCCGTGCCCAGAGCGACGCGATATGCTCGCCACCGGTCGGGTTGCCGCCGTGGAACAGGACCATGTCGGGATATTTGGCGAGAACCTTGTCGAGCGCGGCCCAGATGCGGTTGTGATCCTGATAGGCGGGACCTGACGTGAACGCGATCCGCGTGCCGGTGGGCAGCATCGGCTCAGTTTCTGAACGACGCTTGGCAGCAAGAAAGTCGCGGCTGTCGATCATGGCGGCGGTCAGGGTGCGATGGTTGACCAATGATCCGGTGCGCGGGCTCCAGGCTTTGCGGAAATGCGTCTCGAACTGGTCGGCAGCGGCTTCGCGCATGAATTCCATGGCGTTGCGGCGTTCAATCAGGCCGATGCCTTCACGGATCTGCCGCTCGAGTTCGACCGATTTGACTTCGGAACCATCCTGTTCGCGCTGGCTGCGCTTCTGGGCGTCCTCATTGTCGTCGAGTTCGCGCTGGATGCGAAATTCGGCGCGGTGGAAGAGGTTGGCGAGCGACCAGCACAGGTCTTCAAGGTCGGGTTCGAGCCTGGTGTCGATCATGGTGGCGATGAGGGCGTCGAACATGTCGGCGACTGCGCCGGCGGCCATGCGTTCTTCGGGCAGTGGCCGCGGGTCGGCTTCATCGCAGAAAGGGCGATAGCCGTAGAGGGCGATTTCATCGAGGAGATGGGCGGTGGGCGAGACTTCGTGTTCGGGTTCGGAATCGGACATGATGGTCATGGCGCTTGTCCTTGGGGCCTTGGAACCGGGCACCTTGCCCGGCCTTCATGGGCGTCCCTCTGACCGGCTGCCGGGAGGGCGCACCCGCCGGGCCGAAGCGCAAGCGGAGGATGGTGGGCGGGCGGCTATTTTGGTTCGCGATGGAAAGGCGCGGGTTTGCTGATTTGTCGCACCACTTGATGCGATGCTTCCTGCGCGCCGCCGGAAAATAGCCGCAGGACCGCCATTGCGGCCTCCCGGCAGCCGGTCTCTCGGACGCCTCCCCGGAAGGCCGGGCGTGGCCGGGAACCTGGCTCTGGATAGTGCGCGCCACCAAAGCGCGATCCTCCGACCCCGTATCGGCTCAGCCAGTGTCGTTGGAGAAGCGTGTCCGATCCTGCTCGTGCAGCAGAAGGCAAACCTGCCGACCAAGCACCGATGCGCCATGTTCGCGCAGGTCGTCGTTGAAGTCGGCGAGGTCAGGCATCAGCGACATAAGTGCGATCCCTGCTGCCTGTGCTCGGTCGGTCAGAATGCCAAACGCCGCGTCGCCTGCAGCATCCCGGTCGCGCGCGACATAGAGACGCCGGAGTGTTGGCGGAAACAGGATGGCCGCGAGATGGGCCGACGAGGTTGCGGCTGCCATCGGCATGATCGGCAGAACTTCGCGCAACGACAGGATGGTCTCGATGCCTTCGCCCGCGATCAGGACGTCAACCGCAATTCCAAACCGGACTGCGTTGCCGAGAATGTTGCCCATGGCCCTGCGCGGTGATGCGACATTGGCCTTCATCCCGCCCGATGGATCGAGCCATGTGCGATGCGTGCCTCTCTGCGCACCATCTGCATCTGTCACCGCTGCTATCAGGGCCGGAAAGGCTCCAGGAGTATCGGGAGCATCATCCTCATTGGCTCTGTAGTAGCAGCGCGGATGAAAGCGCAGGGCTGGTAGGTCGAAAAGCCGTGTGATGCTTCGTGATCGCAGGTAGGCGCTAGCAAGTGATCCGGTCAGCGGCTTCGAGGCGGCGAACAAGCGTTTGGCGGCAGTTGGCGAACCTGCTCGTGCTGGCTTGGCCAAGGCTATAGCAGTGCTGGTGTCGTCTGATGCCAATGGCGGCAGGCTGAGGAAGCGTTCGGCTTCGTTGATGGTGTCGGACAGTCGCCCATACCGCTGATTACGCCGGATCAGATCGACCAGATCGCCATGCTCGCTGGTCGCGGCATCGACCCAGTTGCCGATTTTGCCTCGCTCGGCCTCGAACAGACGAACATAAAGGCTGCGCCCGGGCGTACCGGCAACATCGCCGACCATCCAGTAGCGGCCTTCGCGCCTGCCTGCGGGCAAATAGTGACGGCATACGGCATGCACATTTTGTGCAAGTCGTTCCGACAGTTCTGCCGCGCGATTTGCAAACCTGCTCATGTCAGGCCGCCTTCCGGTCAGCGATGCGCGCCAAGGGATGCCTGTCGAACAGCCGCTCTATCACTGCCGAACCGGTCACAAAATCGTCGGGGACGAACAAGCGCAGTTTCCAGCTGATGATCTCGGAAAACAGCCCCATGGCCTTCAGCCGGTCGACCGCGGTCGATCCGAACCCGGTGAGTTCGATCCGGTTCACCTGCATCAGCCGCGAACGGCGCAGTTGCAGTCCATCTGCAAGGTCGAGGACAGCATGTCCTTCGCGCAGCAGTGCCAAGGCTTGCGGCGGCGACAGAACCGGCGCGTCGGTTCTGGAAGTCGCACTCGCTGCCCATGCCGGAGAGACCCTGCGCCCGACAATGCGGGTGCCATCGTCGGTCTGAAGCCGGTAAACGCGGGTGGATTCTTCAGGAAGCTGTTTCCAGATCGGGAGCAGCAGGCCGGTGACGATGTGCAATTCGCTTTGCGTGAACTCATCAACCTGCGCCAGTTCGGTTTGCCAGGTTGCAGCGAACGTCGCCTCGTCCACAGCCTCCCAGCTTGTCTCCGCCAGATGGTTCAGGGCAAAGTTCAGTCGCTCCATCGGCCGGATCAGCCGGATGCGCCGCTCTACCTCGCCATCGTCGAGCATGACACTGCAAGCGGGCAACTGGACGGCAGCGCGTTTCGAACGGGCGTTGACCAGCAGCCGTGCCCCGGGTTCTCGGAGCAGTTCGAGGGCCTTGCCCAGCGGTACCGGCTGGTTGCGCTCGCGCATGGCCACGGTGAGCAGCCGGGTCTCGGCACCGGTGGCCGGGTGGACGTAGATCGGCTCGCTCCCGGTAACGGTGAAGCTGTCGGCGGTGAGCGTTTCGAGGCCCAGATCATAGCTGCCCGCCGCGATCGCGCTCTCGACCTTGGCGCTGAGCAACTGCTCGAACACCGTGAACAGCACATTCTGCATCGCGATGGTCAGTGCCAGAAGCCGGTTGAGGAAAGTGGTGATCGGCGGCAGCTCGTCCTTCAGGCACCCGCTGCAATCGGTCAGCGACAGGCCGGTCATGCTCTCGAAAATCCCGAGCGAACAATGCTCGACCTTGCCGGCATAGATCAGCACATAGAGCTGGCGCAGGGCATCGCGGGCATAGGGGCTTTCGAGATTGTCCTCCGGGCGGAACAGGCCTTGCCCACCGGTCTGGCGCTGTCCGCGCGTGATTGCGCCGAGCGTGTCGAGCCGCCGGGCGATGGTCGAGAGGAAGCGCTTCTCGGCCTGGACGTTGGTGGCAACGGGCCGGAACAGCGGCGGCTGCGCCTGGTTGGTGCGGTTGGTGCGACCGAGGCCTTGTATCGCGGTATCGGCCTTCCAGCCCGCTTCGAGCAGATAGTGGTGGCGCAGCCGCTGATTCCGGCTCCCGAGATCCGCATGGTAGCTGCGCCCGGTGCCACCGGCATCGGAGAAGACCAGGATCTGCTTCCTGTCCTCCATAAACGCCTGCGCTTCGGCGAGGTTGGCATGGGCAGGCCGGTTCTCAACAGCGAGCCGGTCGCCATTCGCATCGACTTTGCGGACGATCCGCCGCGAGCGACCTGTCACCTCAGCCAACATGTCGGTCCCGAACCGCTGGACGATCTGGTCGAGCGCGCCTTGCACCGGTTCCATCGATGCCAATTGTTCGATCAGCCTATCGCGCCGTTCGATGGCCTCGCGGCACTGCACGACATTGCCGTTGTCATCATAGGCAGGCCGTGATGTGAGATTGCCATCACCGTCGGTGAAGCTCTCGTGGAGCTGGGTCGGAAAGCTGTAAAGGAGGTAATCCAGAACATATTCGCGGGGCGTGATATCCACCTGAACGTCGTTCCATTCGCCCGGATCGATATCGGCGAGGCGGCGCGACAGCAGCGCTTCCCCAGTCGAGACAATTTGCACCACGGATGAATGGCCATCGGCGAGGCCCTGTTCGATTGCAGCGATCAGGGTCGGCGTCTTCATCGCGGTGATCAGATGATTGAAGAAGCGCTGCTTGGCACTTTCAAAGGCCGACCGCGCCGCCGACTTGGCTTGCCGGTTTAGCGTTCCCTCGCTGCTGGTGACGTTTGCGGCCTCCAGCGCGGCATCGAGATTGTTGTGTATGACCTGAAAGGCCCCGGCATAGGCATCGTAGATGCGGACCTGGTCCGGGGTCAGCTGATGTTCGACCAGCTCATATTCGACGCCTTCATAGGAAAGCGAGCGGGCGGCATAGAGGCCGAGAGCCTTGAGGTCGCGTGCCAGCACCTCCATCGCCGCGACCCCGCCCGCTTCGATGGCAGCGACGAAATCGGTGCGCTTGTCGAACGGGAAGTCCGCACCGCCCCAGAGGCCAAGCCGCTGGGCATAGGCAAGGTTCTCGACCGTCGTTGCCCCGGTTGCCGAGACATAGAGGATGCGGGCGCTGGGGAGCGCATGTTGCAGTCGCAGCCCGGCACGCCCTTGCTGCGACGGGGCAGAATCGCCCCGGTCTGATTTGCCGCCGCCGGCATTCTGCATGGCATGGCTTTCGTCGAAGACTATGACGCCGTCAAAGTCGGTCCCCAACCAATCGACGATCTGCTGGACGCGCGAAACCCGGTTCTCACGCGCGTCGGAGCGTAGCGTGGCATAGGTCGTAAAAAGGATGCCCTGCGCGAGGCCAATGGGCGTGCCCTGACGGAAGCGGGCGAGCGGCGTGACGAGCAAGGGTTCCTGACCCAGAGCCTTCCAGTCGCGCTGCGCGTCCTCCAAGAGCTTGTCCGACTTCGAAATCCAGACCGCACGCCGCCGGCCCTTGAGCCAGTTGTCGAGCAATATCCCTGCAACCTGCCGCCCCTTGCCCGCGCCCGTGCCATCGCCGAGGAACCAGCCTTTGCGAAACCGGACTGCGGTGTCGCACTCATCGGGCGCGGCTTCGACCTTGTCCCAGGTCGCATCGACTGACCATTTTCCGGCCAGATGGTCGGCATGGGCCTCGCCCGCATAGATCACCGATTCCAATTGGGCATCGGACAGCAGTCCCCTTTCGACCAAACCCACAGGCAGATGCGGGCGGTAATTCGGTTTGGGCGGTGCGACTGAGGACATCGCCGCCGACTGTACCAGGCGGGTAGGGTGCGGCTTGGCACTGGCGATGCGGATCGATTGGAGCGTGTAGGACTCATAGAGCGTGTCGGAGAGTTTGCCGTCGTTCGGCGACTGCCAGTCGATCAATTCGTACTTGAGCGGCACGCCGGATGGCTCCTGTGCCGGAGCTGGAAACAATCGCGGCTTCGACCCTGCCGTTGTGATGGCTGTGGGTCTGCGGGGGGTGCTCAGCGGTTGGCATGCCGATGCCGCGATGGGTTGACGTGGCGGGAGATTGTCAGTCAGCCAGCGCAGCAAGGTCGCAAGATCTGGGGCCAGCCCAAGCGATGCCGGAAACTGCGCTGGATCGTCCGCAGGTACCTTGTCGATCACCGTCAACCGGGTCTCGACCGAAGTGCCGTGCGGCGCGAAAACGCTGCCAGTGATCGTCGCAGTGAACACGACGCGCGCTGTTTCCTGCAGTCGGACGAAACCATCGCGCCATGCTTTGTGGTCAGGAGCGCAGTTCGCACCGGTGATCGCAACGAGCCGACCGCCAATGCCAAGCCGCGCGACCGCCGAGGACAGATGCCGAAAGGCTGCATCGGCCACACGGGTCTCGACATTGAGCGCGGTCGAGAATGGCGGGTTCATGACGATGCAGCTCGGCACCAGATCTGCGTCGAGCCGGTCATGGATATGCGCGGCGTCGTGCATCGACACGGGCGAGCCTTCGAACAGGCTGCCAAGCAGTGCCGCGCGCACGTCGGCGACTTCATTCAAGGCGAGCCTGCATCCGGCGAGGTCGGCTAGGATCGCCAGAAGACCCGTGCCCGCCGAGGGCTCGAGCACAAGTTCGCTTGGGCGGAAGTCTGCTGCGAACCCGGCCACCCATGCGAGGCCCACCGGCGTCGAGAATTGCTGGTAGGACTGCATATCCTCGCTGCGCCGGGTCTGGGTCGGTGCGAGCCGGGTAATGCGTTCGACCAGCTTCAGCCGTTCGAACGGGTCGGCGGTCCTAGCCTGGATCACCGGGCCGTAGCGGCGCATGAACAGCAACTGGGCGACCTCGACCGCTTCGTAAGCGGTCTTCCAGTCCCAGACGCCGCTCGCATCGCTAGCGCCGAACGCAGATTGCACTGCGGTGCGAATGGCGGAGGTGTCGATCCGGCGACCGCCGGCAAGATGGCCGAGAAGGTCATGGGCTGCTGCGATGATCGAGGCAGCAGTCTGGTGCGGACAAGCAACGGCAAGTGGGCGCGCGGAAGCACCCGCCAAAGGCGAGTTGGTCATGAAAATGTTCCTTTTGAATGGAGAGATTGAGTGGTCCGCCCTGCGATCAGGCGGGCGGGATATAGGCCTCGTAGGGATT
>JAHJSJ010000205.1 GCA_018830415.1 Alphaproteobacteria bacterium
ACTGTCCGGCTAACCGCTACGCCGGTGAAAGAGGCGAAAATCGATTACTTGTATGCCTGGCGCGTCAACCGGGTGTTCGGCCCGGATTCGGCGCAGGGCATTTGGCACGACACCGATATTCACGGCCTGCGCGCGGCCTATGCCGTTGAAGGGTTCGGCACGCTGACAGGCTATGGCTATTGGCTGGATATTCCCGCTGCTCCGGCCAGCAATTCGCAGACCATTGGTGTGCGGTTGGCGGGCGAACGCAGCGTGGGGAACGGCATCCGCCTGCTCTATACTGGTGAATATGCCCGCCAGACCGATCACGCCGCCAACCCGCAGGCGTTCGGACTGGATTATTGGGTGGGGGAGGCCGGGATTGCGCGCGGCGGGTTCGCCGCAAAAGTGGGCTGGGAGCGGCTTGAGGGAAGCGGGACGGTTGCCCTGCAAACCCCGCTGGCGACGTTGCATGCCTTCAATGGTTGGGCCGACAAATTTCTGGTCACCCCGCCCGATGGCCTGCGCGATGTATATGGCGAAGTTGGCTACCGGTTCGGCGCGGACTCTACACTAAAGGGGTTGGCGCTGCGGGCAATCATCCATGATTTCGCGGCGACCGCTACCAGTGCCACCTATGGGCAAGAGATAGACCTGCTGGCGTCCTATCCGATCCGGCCCAATCTCGTGCTGCTGGGCAAATTCGCGCATTATGACGCCGATCTGTTCGCCACCGATACCACCAAGGGCTGGCTGTCGCTGCAACTGACATTCTGATGCTCACCCGCTTATGACAAAGTTCGAAGAGTGCCGCCTCATCGCGCTTTAGCGCCAGTATGCATCCGCAACCATTCGTCACGCGTCAGTTCCCAATAACGTGATCGCCGCGCCGTTCCATCCGGGCGAATGCTGTCGCGTTCCCCCATGTAACGGAACCCGGCCGCTTCGATCACCCGCGCCGAACGCAAATTGTCGAGCGCGGCGGTCAAGCCGATTAACCGCACGCCGAGGTGATCGAACATCCAGCCAAAACTGCGCGCCGCGCCCACCTTGCCGGTGCCCTGGCTTTGCGCATCGGCGCGGAATGCCCCGCCGATTTCGGCGGCTGAACGATCAGGCCAGACGCTGAAGTAGGAATAGCTCAGAATCGCGCCCGTTTCGTCAACCAGAACCGCCAGAACCGCTTCTCCGCGATGCTGGCGCTCGCGTGCGTCGACAATCCATTGCCTGATGCTTTCCCGCGTGAAGGGCCGGGGCAGATCATAGATCGGATCGGACACTTGCGGATCGCTAAGCAGGTCGAGCAGCGCGTCGGCATCGGCTTCTTCTGCAAGGCGGTAACCTGGCGCAAGCAAGCACACATCGGCAGATCGCACCGCATTGCGGATTTGTCGTTCCTCTGCGGCGGTGACGTGCAATCGGGTGACGGGCGGCGCGCTCATGATCAGTGGCACTAACGTTGGTCAGGCGGAACGGGATCGGGCCGTGAAAAAGCCGATAATGCGGTGCGGTCCTCGATCCGGATTTTCGCGCCGCGCGCCGCTACGCCGTGCGCCTTGAGCGTGCCAAAGGCGCGTGAAAGGTTCTCCGGAGTCATCCCCAGAAGCGATGCCAGCACCCGTTTTTCGCCGCTCAGTTCAAATTCCTGCTTGCCCCCGTGGCGGGCGCTGTGTTCCAGCAGATAATGGCCAAGCCGCTCCGCCGACTGGCGCAGCTTCATGTCGGTGAGTGCGCGCACCATGTCGCGGTATCCCAACGCCAGTTCGTGCATGGTGGCCTGCATCAACGCCGTGTCCCGCTTGATCACCTCTCGCATCAGCGCCGCTGGCACCAGCAGGATGCGCGATGAGGCCAGCGTGCGGGCCGACATTAGATAGGGCATGTCGTTGATGACGGCGGCAAGGATGTAGCTGGTCACTGGCTCGACAATCCGCATGGTCGTATCGCGCACGTCTCCGGCGGCGTAGAGTTCGACCAGACCGTCAACCAGCACGTGCAGAAAATCGGCGCGCTGCCCGATCTCGAACAGCGTCAGTTGCGGCGGGAAAACCTGCAGGAATGATCCCGACAAGACCCGTTCGCGCATGGCATCATCCATGTCGCGGAACAGCGGCAAGCGAGCAATTTCTGGCTTTTCACCGATTCGCATGAAAGTCATCACCCCCTGTGCTTAAGCAACTATTCTAGTTGCCGGATTGATGCACATCAAGCGATCCCTTGATGTCAGTTGGGTCAGGCTAGCTGCCATATCAGGCCAAATCAATTTTGCGTCTTTTGCGGTCTCCCATTTGATCTTGATCAACAAGGCGCGTGCCGCCTCGTGCGCATTGCGAACTGGTAAACGCATCTCCAGCGGGAGCTTACCATGTCGCCACAAGACCAAGTGACCAGCGCGGAACAGAACCGCGCTCTGGGTCTCAGCACCTTTGCTTTCACCATCTGTTTTGCGGTGTGGACGATTTTTGCGATCATCGGGATCGAGATCAAGGCCGAGTTGGGCCTTAACGATACCCAATTCGGCCTGCTGGTCGGCACCCCGATCCTGACCGGATCGCTGACCCGCCTGCTGCTGGGGGTGTGGACCGATCAGCGGGGCGGGCGGATCGTGTTTCCGCTGACCATGCTGGCATCAGCGGCGTCGACATTTCTGCTTTCCTATGCCGATAACTATTATGTGATGCTGCTCGCCGCGCTTGGCCTTGGTCTGGCCGGGGGCGGGTTTGCCGTCGGCGTTGCATACGTGTCGAAATTCTACCCGCAAGAACGCCAGGGCGCGGCGCTGGGTTTCTTCGGGATGGGCAATGTTGGCGCAGCAGTGACCAAATTTCTCGCGCCGTGGCTGATGGTTGCCGTCGGCTGGCAAGGCGTGGCGCAGGTCTGGGCCGCGGTGCTCGCGGTGGTGGCGGTTTTGTTCTACCTGTTCGCCAAGGATGATCCGGAATTTGCCGCGCGCAAAATCAGCGGGGCCAAAGCGCGCGGCCTGATCGAACAGCTTGAACCGCTGAAAAATGAACAAGTGTGGCGGTTCTCGCTGTATTATTTCTTCGTCTTCGGTGCGTTTGTGGCGCTGGCGCTGTGGCTGCCGCATTACATCGTCGATCTGTATGGGGTCGATATCAAGACCGCCGGGATGCTGGCGGCCAGCTTCTCGCTCTCGGCCAGTGTGTTCCGTGCTTATGGCGGGATATTGTCTGACAAGTATGGCGCGCGAAAGATCATGTACGCGACCTTTGGCGTGTCGCTGGTCTGCCTGTTCATGCTGTCCTATCCGGCGACGCATTATGTAATCGAAGGCATCCGCGGGCCGATCACTTTTTCCACCTCGATGAGCCTGGTGCCGTTCGTGATTACGGTGTTCGTGCTCGGCTTCTTCATGTCGCTGGGCAAGGCCGCGGTGTATAAGCATATCCCGGTTTATTACCCGCAAAATGTCGGATCGGTCGGCGGGCTTGTCGGCCTAGTCGGCGGTCTGGGCGGGTTCGTGCTGCCGATCGTGTTCGGTGCGGTTAGCGATCTGACCGGTATCTGGACGAGCTGTTTCATGGTGCTGTTCGCGCTGGTGGCGGTGGCGTTCGTGTGGATGCATCTGGCGATCCGGCAGATGGAACAGAAGGCCAGCGGGATCGATGTCCGCAGCTTGCCGCAGTTCCCCGAAATGGCAGGTATCCACGACGAAACCAAACACGCCGCTGCGCAGCCGGACAAAGTTCTGGCCGAATGGCAGCCCGAAGACCCGGATTTCTGGGAGAACACCGGCGAGCGCATTGCGCGGCGCAATCTGTATATCTCGATCCCCGCGCTGCTGCTGGCCTTTTCAGTGTGGATGGTGTGGTCGATGGTGGTGGCCAAGCTGCCATCGATCGGCTTTGCCTATACCACCGACCAGTTGTTCTGGCTGGCCGCGCTGCCCGGCCTGTCGGGCGCGACCTTGCGGATATTCTACAGCTTCATGGTGCCGATTTTCGGCGGGCGGCTGTGGACCACGCTTTCCACCGCATCGCTGCTGATCCCGGCCTTCGGCATCGGCTATGCGGTGCAGAATCCCGATACGCCCTATGTCATCTTTCTGGTTCTGGCGCTGCTGTGCGGTTTTGGCGGGGGCAATTTCGCCTCGTCGATGTCGAACATCAGCTTCTTCTTCCCCAAGGCGCAAAAAGGCAATGCGCTGGCGCTGAACGCCGGTCTGGGCAATCTCGGCGTATCGGTGATGCAGTTCGCGGTGCCACTGGTGATAGTGGCAAGCGTGTTCGGCGCGCTGGGCGGCGCACCGCAGCAAACCGCCGAAGGCGGCCAGTTGTGGCTCCAGAACGCGGGTTTCATCTGGGTGCCGTTCATCATCGCCAGCACGCTGCTGGCGTGGTTCGGGATGCACGACATTGCCGATGCCAAGGCCAGTTTTGTCGAACAATCGGTGATCTTTCAGCGCAAGCACAATTGGCTGATGTGCTGGCTCTACACCGGCACTTTCGGCAGCTTCATCGGCTTTTCCGCCGGTCTGCCGCTGCTCGCCAAGCAGGAATTTCCCGATGTCGACGTGCTCAAATTCGTGTTCCTCGGCCCGCTCGTTGGCGCATTGAGCCGCGCGGCCACCGGCTGGGTGTCTGATCGCTGGGGCGGCGCGCGGGTCACCTTCTGGGTGTTCGTGGCGATGATGCTGGGCGTGCTGGGGGTGATCTGGTTCCTTCAGGCGGGCAGTTGGTGGGGGTTCCTGGGGATGTTCATCTTCATGTTCTTCATGACCGGGGTGGGCAATGCCTCCACCTTCCAGATGATCCCCGCGATCATGCGGACCGAAGTGCCCCGGCTGATGCCTGAACTCGGTGTCGAGGCGCAGCGGCGGCAGGCGGAAAAGGAATCGGCGGCAATCGTCGGCTTCACCTCGGCCATCGCCGCCTATGGCGCCTTCTTCATCCCCAAGAGCTTTGGCAGCGCGATTGCCGCCACTGGCTCTCCGATGCCGGCCTTGTGGGGGTTCCTGATCTTCTACGCCAGCTGCGCCGCGCTGACGTGGTGGGCCTATTCAAGGCGCGGCGGGTTGCTGCACGATATCGAACGCGGCCGCGCGCCAGCCGCTCCCATTCCAGCCACCATGAAAGGAGCCGCCGCATGAGCCAGCTGCTCGACCGCCTCACTTTTTTCCGCCAGAAAAAGGAAAGCTTTGCCGATGGTCACGGCGTCACCACCAATCAGAACCGCGACTGGGAAGACGGCTATCGCAAGCGCTGGCAGCATGACAAGATCGTGCGCTCCACCCATGGGGTAAACTGCACCGGATCGTGCAGCTGGAAGATCTACGTCAAGGGCGGGATCATCACCTGGGAAACGCAGCAGACCGATTATCCGCGCACGCGGCCCGATCTGCCCAACCACGAACCGCGCGGCTGCCCGCGCGGCGCGAGTTACAGCTGGTATATCTATTCCGCCCAGCGGCTGAAATATCCGATGGTGCGATCGCGCCTCCTGAAGCTGTGGCGCGAGGCGCGGGCATTGCGCACCCCGGTGGCGGCGTGGGCCTCGATCGTCGAGGACCCGGCCAAGCGCAAAAGTTACACTGCCATTCGCGGCCACGGCGGCTTCGTGCGATCCACCTGGGATGAGGTGAACGAGATCATCGCCG
>JAHJSJ010000206.1 GCA_018830415.1 Alphaproteobacteria bacterium
GCCGTAGCCTGCCAGCACACAGAAATGATGCACTTCGCGCGCTTCGCCGGTTTCGACCACCAGTCCGGTCTGCATCCGCAGGCCCTGCCGCACCAAGTGGTGATGCACCGCTGCGGTTGCCAGCAATGCAGGCATCGGCACGCGGGCCTCGCTCTGCGCGCGGTCCGATAGCACCAGAATATTGTGATCCTGCAGCACCGCCTCGGTCGCGGCCCAACACATTTCCTTGATCGCCAGTTCGAGGCCATCAGTCCCGCTCGCGGCATCCCAGGTGATGTCGATGGTGGCGCAGCGGAACGCGCCGTCCAGCGCCTCTTCGACCGAGCGGATCTTGGCCAGATCTTCGTTGGTAAGGATCGGTTGATCGACCTCCAGCCGCTTATGTGTCCCGGCGTCGCGGCCAAGCAGATTGGGGCGCGGGCCGATCATGCTGGTGAGGCTGGTCACCAGTTCTTCGCGGATCGGATCGATCGGTGGGTTGGTGACTTGGGCAAAGTTCTGCTTGAAATAATCATACAGCAAGCGCGCACGGTTCGACAACACGGCGATCGGCGTATCCGTGCCCATGGAACCAATCGGATCATCGCCGTCCACCGCCATTGGTTCAAGGAAGCGGCTGATGTCTTCCTGCGTGTAGCCGAACGCCTGCTGGCGCTCCATCAGCGTGGTTTCTTCAGGCGGGATCGCGGCAAGTTCGGGGACGATATCGGTAATGTCTTCCAGCTTGTACTGCGCCTGTGCCAGCCACTTGGCGTAGGACTGGGCATTGGCGAGGTCGGATTTCAGCTCGTCATCTTCGATGATCCGGCCCTGTTCCAGATCGATCAGCAGCATCTTGCCGGGTTGCAGCCGCCATTTGCGCACGATGTCTTCTTCAGCAAATGGCAACACGCCGCTCTCCGAAGCGAGGCAGACGATGTCATCCTTTGTCACGCAGAACCGCGCCGGACGAAGGCCGTTGCGATCCAGCGTCGCGCCGATCTGGCGGCCATCGGTAAAGCATACTGCGGCCGGGCCGTCCCATGGCTCCATCAGCGCGGCGTGATATTCGTAAAACGCCCGGCGTGCAGGCGTCATCAATGCGTTGCCGCTCCACGCTTCGGGGATCAGCATCATCATCGCGTGGGCAAGGGAATATCCGCCTGCGATCAGCAGTTCGAGCGCATTGTCGAGGCAGGCCGTGTCCGATTGTCCGTGCGGGATGATCGGCCACATCTTGTCGAGATCGGGGCCGAGCAGGTCGCTTTCCATCGTGCGGCGGCGCGCGTTCATCCAGTTGACGTTGCCGCGCACGGTGTTGATTTCGCCATTATGGGCGATAAACCGATAGGGGTGCGCCAATCGCCAGCTGGGAAAGGTGTTGGTGCTGAACCGCTGATGCACCAGCCCCAGCGCCGAAACGCAATCGGGATTGCGCAGGTCGTCATAAAAACTGCCCACCTGGGTTGCCAGCAGCAGGCCTTTGTAAACCACCGTGCGGGTGGAACAGCTGGGAAGATAGGTATCGGTCAGACCGGGCAGTCCGTGTTTTTCGGCAAGCTGGGCGAGCGGGTTCTGCACCTGTTTGCGGATGGTCAGCAGCTTGCGTTCAAAGGCGTCCTGACCGACGCAGTTTTCACCGCGCGCGATCACCGCCATCTCGATCACCGGCATTGATGCGATCACCGCCGCGCCGAGGCCATCCATCGTGGTCGGCACCAGCCGCCAGCCGATAAAGCGCTGGCCTTCCTTGGCGGTGAAGGTTTCCATCCGCGCCTTGACGAAAGAGCGCGCGGCATCGTCCTGCGGCAGAAAGCACATGGCGATCCCGTAATCGCCCGGCGCGGGCAGATCGTGTCCCTGCGCGTCGGCCCATTTGCGAATCAGCGGATCGGGAATCTGGATCAGCAGCCCCGCGCCGTCCCCCAGCAGCGGATCGGCGCCCACCGCACCGCGATGATCGAGCTTTTCCAGAATCTCCAGCGCCTGCGCGATGATGGCCTGACTTTTTTTGCCCTTGATATGCGCAACCATGCCGACGCCGCAGGCGTCATGTTCGTTGGCGGGGTCATAGAGACCCTGGGAGGAGGGGTATCCCATGGCAAAGTCCGATCTGTCAGATGTCGACAGGTGCGTATGGTGGCGAAACGCCTGACGCACGCTTGGCGACGATTATTCCGGACAAGATTTGCCGCAGGCGGCCTACCTCACCCGATTTCGGGCTTCTCATGCCGACGCGAAGCGGGTTTGGCAATGGCTTTGCGCGAAGTATTATTTCTCGCAGAGGTATTCAAACTATCGTTAGATTGCGTAACCTGCACCAGCTCGCCGGATTGCTTGCAGCTTTTGCGCCTATTACCCGGTTCAGGCCGCGCCGCGCAGTCCTTGCAGCCGGGCGATAGCATCGCGCAGCGGCTCACCCTCAGGGGCCGCGCCGCGCTCCCCGCTCAGCGCCGCCAGCGCCTTCATCGCTTCGGCCAATGCGGCTTCGCGGGCGGCGATGTCGTGGCGGCTGCCTGCTGTGCCGGGGGCAGTGGTGCGGTGTTCGTGCAGCGCGCCAGCAAAGCGTTCGACCATCTGGATAACGCTCAATTCCTGCACCGGCATCGCGCGCAGACGTGTCAGCGCGGCGGTGCCGGGGCTCGCGGCTGGCGATGGGGGCGTGGCCGCCTCCGACTTGGGTGAGGGCTGGACAGGTTCCGTTTCGACGTGGGGTGCAAGCGTGGATGCGTCATCCGCAATCAGTGCGGGCGGTTCTTCAACCCACACCGCATTGCGGCCCGGCAGCTGCGCGAATTCCGCCAGATCAAGCGCACGCGGCGGCGGCAGGTCTGACGTTGGCACCTCCGCGTCCTCGACCAGCACAGGCGGGGCAAAGGGCATGGCCTCCAGCGGCTCGTCGAGGCTGGCGCTGCCAAGTTCGTGCTTGGGATCAATCGCGCGGACATGGCTTGCTGCGCGCGCGACGAGCGAGGGCGCATCGGCGCCGCCCCGTTCCGCACGGCTGGCGCGGCTGGCAATCATGAACAGCGCGCCGCCAAGCAGCAATGCGCCGCCGATAGCCAGCACGATCTGCGCCCGCTGTCCAAGCAGCATCAGAACAGTGCCTTTGCTGAATTGTGCGATCAGGACAGGGGGCATGACCATAATCGAAAGACCGGCCAGCGCCGCCCCCCAGACACCAAGCATTGGTGCAAAGGCAGGATGTGACGACAGCTTGCGCGGCCTGCGCTGCGTTGGCTGATCCTGCTGCCCCGTGGTCATTTGCGTGTCATCCCGCTGCTTGCGATGCGGCGCGTGCGCCGGACGTGCTGTTGCCTAGGCTTTGGGCTAACAAAAGATGGTAAACAGAAAGATAATTCTGCGCATTGGCGGCCCAATCATGGTGAGAGCGCACATGGGTTTCGGCGCGATTGCGCATTGCGTCCCATCCTTCGCGCGCATCGAGCAGGCCAGCCAGCGCCGCAGCGCAGGCAGCGGGATCATCGGGCGCGAACAAGGTGCCGGTATCGCCATCGCTGATCAATTCGCGGTGCCCCCCCACGCTTGATGCGGCCACCAGCCGCCGCTGCGCCATGGCTTCCAATGGCTTTAGCGGGGTGACAAGATCGGTCAGACGCTGCGCCTTGCGCGGGTAGGCGAGCACGTCGACCAGCGAATAGTATCGCTCCACCTGCCCATACGACACGCGTCCGGTGAAGATCACCGCGTCAGGATCAGGCAGCGCCGCCGCCGCCGCGCGCCAGCTATCCGCCATCGGCCCGGCGCCGACCAGCAATAGCCGCGCATCGGGATGCGATTGGCGCAGCAGGGGCATGGCCGCGATCAGATCATCCACACCCTCATAGGCGTAAAAACTGCCGATATAGCCGATCACCGGGGTATCCGGCGCGATCCCCAATGCCTCGGCCAGCGCATTGTCACGCGGAACTGGCTGGCCGAACAGCGACAGGTCAACGCCGTTGCGCATCACTGTGATCTTGCCCGGCGCAATGCCGCGCTGTGCCAGATCATCTTTCAGCCCTTGGCAGATGGTGAACAGCGCATCGGCGGTCTTCGCCACCCGCGTTTCCAGCGCGCGGGTCAGGCGGTATTTGATGCTGCCTTCGCTGCCGGTCAGGTTGCCGACTGCGGCATCTTCCCAGAAGGCACGGATTTCATAGACGAAGGGGATGCCCAGCGCGCGCGCTGCGCGTTGCGCCGCCGCGCCGCATAGCGCGGGCGAATGGGCGTGGATGATATCGGGCCGCCAGTCTGCCGCCAGCGCGCGGATTGCGCGGTCAAGCGCGGCAATCTCGCCCAGCTCGCGCAGTGCCGGCGGGCCTGCGGGAAGGCCTGCGGTGCGATGGAAGGTCAGACCATCGGCATTTTCAGGCGATCCGCCGCCAGCAGCTTCAAGATTATGCCGCTGCCCGGTAATCCCGCGCACCTCCAGCCCCAGCCCTTGCTGCGCCTTCAATATCGCGCGGGTGCGGAAGGTGTAACCGCTGTGGAGCGGCAGCGAGTGGTCAAGGACGTGGAGCACGCGGGTCATGGCCCGTCACTTAGCGCAGATGTGCTTAACGCGGCGTCAACTGCATGCGCGTAAGCACGTCAGGTATCGCGGCCCGGAGCCACCTGAGATGATCGACTATTTTGCGCTAGCGCTGGGGCATGGCCTGATTGCCATTGCGTTGCTGCGGCTGGTGCTGCGCGATGGGCTTGATGTTGATCCGCTGATCAGCACGATCGCGGCCGAAACCGCCGAAATCCGCAAATCGGCGCGCAGTGCCGGGCGCAATGCGGCCCGCCGTGCGCAGGATGTGGGCGAGGTTGATGCCGAAGGCGACGGCGGCGAACGCCAAGGCATCATCACGCAGCCCCCGCGCAGACGGCCAGGCGGCGGTCCATAGAAACCATGCTCGATCTCGCCTTCCTTGCTTTCATTGGATATGTGCTGGTGCTTGGCATCCGGCGCCCGTTTCTGTGGGTGTTGCTGTATGTCTATATCGACATCCTCGCCCCGCAGCGGATCGGCTATTCGATCATTGCCAGCCTGCCGGTTTCGCTAATCGCGTTCGCTGCAGCGTTTGGCGGGTGGCTGGCGCTGGATCGCAAACAAGGCGCGCGCTTTACCATCCGGCAAGGGTTGATGCTGGCGCTGCTGGCCTATTGCTGGTGGACCACCGGGAACGCCGATTTCCCTGCCGAGGCCGCGACCAAGTGGGATTGGGTGTGGAAAGCCTTGCTGTTTGCGATTTTCCTGCCGCTGACGCTCACAACCCGTGCGCGGATCGAAGGGCTGGCGTTGATGCTGGTGCTGTCGATTGCCACCATCGTGATCGGCACGGGGATGAAGACCGTGCTGGGCGGGGGCGGGTATGAAAACCTCAAATTCTTCGTCAACGACAATAGCGGCATCTATGAAAGTTCAACCCTGGCGACGGTTGCGATCGGGCTGATCCCGATGATCTGGTGGTTTGTGCGCCATGGCACATTGTTCCGCCCGCACTGGGCGGTGACGGCGTTCGCGGCGGCGCTGACCTTTGCCTGCCTGCTGGTCCCGATCGGAACCGAAGCGCGCACCGGATTGCTGTGTATCGCCGCGCTGGGCGTGCTGATGCTGCGTTATACCCGCCACCGCCTGCTGTTCATCGCTGGGGCGGGCGTGCTCGGACTGACCGCGCTGCCGTTTCTGCCGCAAAGCTATTACGAACGCATGGCGACCATCACTGCACCGGGCGGCGATGAAAGCGCATCGACCCGCGTGGCGGTGTGGCAATGGACGATTGATTACGTCGATGAAAAACCCTTTGGCGGCGGGTTCGATGCCTATCGCGGCAACCGTTTTTCCTATGTCATGCCGGTTAAAGAGGTCGCCGGAAACACCACCACGGTGGAATACCAGGAAGTGGTCGACGAAGGCCGCGCGTTCCATTCCTCGATCTTTGAAATGCTGGGCGAACAAGGCTGGCCGGGGCTGTTCATCTGGCTGGCGCTGCACGGACTGGGGCTGTGGCAGATGGAGCGCATCCAGCGGCGTTGGCGCGGGCGTGAGGATGAGGCGGAACGCTGGATCGCGCCGTTTGCGGCTGCCTTGCAGATGGGCGCGGTTATCTATCTTGTCGGCGCGCTGTTTCAGGGGATCGCCTACCAGCCGGTGATGCTGATGCTGGTCGGTTTGCAGATCGGGCTGCATTCCTACTGCAAGCGGATCGATTCGGCGCGGGCGCTGCTGGATCGCAGCCAGACGCGCAAGCAGGCGATCGGCGGCAAGACGCGCGGTGCCGTAACGGCATAATCGACGCCGTTGCGCTCCCCCCGATGATGCGCCATGACACTGCCGCACAAGCAGCGCGGCGGACACGGGATATCGCCTGCGCAAAAGCGAAGGAGAAGCCCGATGACCCCGCAGGAATTGGCCGCCAAGGTTGGCGAGAATATCGGCACCAGCCAATGGGCCGAAATGAGCCAGGAACGCATCAACCAGTTCGCCGAGGCGACCGGTGATCACCAGTTCATCCATGTGAACGAAGACATGGCGAAGATGACCCCGTTCGGCGGCACCATCGCCCACGGCTTCCTGACCTTGTCGATGATCCCCTATCTCAGCGCGAACAGCGATATGCCGCGCATTGACGGGATCAAGATGGGCGTGAATTACGGCGGCAACAAAACCCGCTTCATCGCCCCGGTGCGATCGGGCAAACGCATTCGTGGTCACTGGAAACTGCTGGAAATGGTCGAAAAGCGCCCCGGGCAGTGGCAGCAGACGGTCGAAATCACGATCGAGATCGAAGGCGAGGAAAAGCCCGCGCTGATCTGCGAATGGATCACGCAGTTTTTCGTCTAGAAAACCGTGTGAGTCCCCGCGAAGGCGGGGACCTCCCGCAAACTGGCACCTGATTGCCTGAGGCCCCCGCCTTCGCGGGGGCGCACAATTGAGAACTGAAGGATATCCCCATGTCACGTGAAGCCGTTATCGTTTCCACCGCCCGCACCCCGATTGGCCGCGCTTACAAGGGCGCCTTCAATGCCACACCCGGCGCCACGCTTGGCGCCTACAGCCTCGCTCCCGCGATTGAACGCGCGGGGATTGAAGCGGGCGCGATTGATGATGTGGTGTGGGGCACCGTGCTGACCCAGGGCACGCAGGCAGGCAATATTGGCCGCCAGGTCGCGCTGCGCGCCGGTTGCCCGGTGACGGTGTCGGCCCAGACCATCGACCGCCAGTGCTCATCGGGCCTGATGGCAATTGCCACCGCAGCCAAGCAGATCATCGTCGACAACATGGATATCGTCGTCGGCGGCGGGCAGGATTCGATCTCGATGGTGCAGACGCCCGAAATGCGGGTGTCGCCCGACCGGTCGCTGATCGCGATGCACAAGGATGTGTATATGCCGATGCTCGGCACCGCAGAAACGGTCGCCAAGCGTTACGGCATCAGCCGCGAGGCGCAGGATGAATACGCGCTGCAATCGCAGCAGCGCACAGCAGCCGCGCAGGCCGCCGGCCATCTCGACGCCGAAATCGTCCCCGTCACCACCACCATGGCGGTGAAAGACAAGGAAACCGGCGAAGTCAGCCACGTCGAATTCACCCTGACCAAGGATGAAGGCAACCGCCCCTCGACCACGCTCGAAGGGCTGCAATCGCTTCAGCCGGTGATGGGGCCGGGCATGAACATCACCGCTGGCAACGCCTCGCAGCTGTCGGATGGATCATCGGCGGCAGTGCTGATGGAAGCCAAGTTGGCCGAACAGAAAGGCCTCCAGCCGCTCGGCCGCTATGTCGGCATGGCAGTGGCGGGCACCGAACCTGATGAAATGGGTATCGGCCCGGTTTTCGCGATCCCCAAACTGCTGAAGGCCACCGGCCTCA
>JAHJSJ010000207.1 GCA_018830415.1 Alphaproteobacteria bacterium
ATGGCGGGGCTGGAGAAACTGGATCTGGCGCGCGGCGGCATCCCCGAATTCGGCAAGCTGTCGGAAGAACTCGGCGCGCTGACCGGGTGGAACGTGGTGCCGGTGCCGATGCTGATCCCCGATCACGTGTTCTTCTGGCACTTGGCCAACCGCCGTTTTCCCGCAGGCAATTTCATCCGCACGCGCGCGACGTTCGACTATATTCAGGAACCCGACGTGTTCCATGATGTGTTCGGCCATGTGCCGATGCTGACCGATCCCACCTATGCCGATTACATGCAGGAATATGGCCGTGCCGGGTGGAAGGCGATGCGTTACAACCGGCTGAAAGCCTTGGGCGCGCTGTATTGGTACACGGTTGAATTTGGTCTGATTGCCGAAGCGGACGGCGTGCGCGCTTACGGCGCGGGCATATTGTCCGGGCCGACCGAGGCGCGCTTTGCGGTCGAGGCGCAAAGCCCCAACCGCATCATGCTGAATGTCGACCGGGTGATGCGCACCGATTACGTGATCAGCGATCTGCAACCGACCTATTTCGTGATCGAGAGTTTCGACGACCTCTACCGCCAGACGGTGGAGCGCGATTTTGACCGGCTGTATCGCAATCTTTCCGCCGGGTTCACCTATGCCAATTCGGCGGTGATCGATGTCGATAATGTGCTGCACCGCGGGACACAGGAATACCACCTGCGCGGCGGGCGCGGCAGCGCGGCGGTGCCGGCTTAGCGCACGGTCCAGCCATTCAAGAATCAGGCCCAGTCGCCCAGCAGCGGGGTGAACTCGTCAACCCGGATCAGCTGCCAGACCCCGCCGGTCAGGTAGGGGTCGTCCGCGAGCACCGCCCGCGCGGCGGCTTCGTCCTGGGCTTTGACGATCAGCAGCGTGCCGATGATCAACCCGTCGGCGCGTTTCAGGGGGCCGACGATCACGAAATGATCGGCGTTGGCGTGGATGAAATCGAGATGCGCCGGGCGGTGGATCGCGCGCAGGCGGCCACCATCTTCGCCATCGCGGCAATGAAAGCAGAACATGCGCATTGGCGTGACCCCCTGTGGTGAAGCGCAGGCTAACCGGGCGATGCGACGCGATCAAGCAGCGCGCCGGGAGTTCTGCCTGCAAACACTAGCCTTGAAGCGCCGCCGCCATGCGTCCAAGGCGCGGATTTGTGACCCGACTCGTTTCAGGTGATATCCTTTATGGCTAACCGTACCGCTGCCGCCCCCGCTTTTGCCCCCATCGACCGCACCGCGCTGCGCCGCGCCTATCGGCTGGAGGAGGAGGCCTGCATTGCCGAGCGGCTGGATCAGGCAGCCCCGGCGGCGCAGGTGCATAAAGGCGCGGCCGCGCTGGCGATCGATCTGATCAACGGCGCCCGCGCGCACAAGGCCAGCGGGATCGACGCATTCCTGCAGCAATACGGGCTCGACACCGATGAAGGCATCGCGCTGATGTGCCTGGCCGAAGCGCTGCTGCGCGTGCCCGATGCCGCCACCGCCGATGCGCTGATCCGCGACAAGATCGGACAGATCGAATGGGGCGACCATCTGGGCGAAAGCTCCTCCACCTTTGTCAATGCCGCCACCTTCTCGCTGATGCTGACGGGCGAGGTGCTCGATCCGCCCGAAGCCCATCAGCGCGGCATGGGCAGCGTGCTCAAGCGCGCGATGAACCGGCTGGGCGAACCGGTGATCCGCACCGCGACAATGCAGGCGATGAAGATACTTGGCGGGCAGTTCGTGTTCGGTCGCACCATCAACGAGGCGCTGAAACGCGCCGCGCCCGAACGCGCAGGCGGCATCACCCATTCTTTCGACATGCTCGGCGAAGCGGCGATGACCTTCGCCGATGCCGAGAAATACCGGCAGGCCTATGATGCTGCGCTGACCCGACTGACGCGTGAGGCGGGGGCCGGGATTACCGGATCGCCGGGGATTTCGGTGAAACTGTCGGCGCTTTACCCCAAATATTCGTTCCTCCACGCCGATGCGGCCACTGCGGCGATGGTGCCGATGATCAAGGCGCTGGCGCTGCGTGCGCGCGATGCCGACATCCACTTCACTATCGACGCCGAAGAGGCCGAACGGCTCGAACTCAGCCTTGATATCGTCGAGGCGCTGGTCGCCGATGACGATCTGTTCGCACGCCCCGATGGCAGCCGCTGGAACGGCTTTGGCCTCGCCATTCAAGCCTATCAGAAACGCGGCGTGGCGGTGTGCGACTGGGCGGGGAAACTCGCCCGGCGGCATGGGCGCCGCCTGTTCGTGCGGCTGGTCAAGGGCGCCTATTGGGACACCGAGATCAAGCTGTCGCAGGTTGGCGGCCATGCCGATTACCCGGTGTTCACCCGCAAGATCGCGACCGATGTGTCCTACCTCGCCTGCGCCGCGCGCTTGTTCGAACACGCCGATGTGCTGCACAGCGCCTTTGCCACCCACAACGCCTATACCATCGCGGCGATCAAGGAATTGGCGCGGGCCTCGGCCTCAAGCAGCGAAGCGGTAGGCCAACAAAAACAATTTGAATTCCAGCGCCTGCATGGGATGGGTGAGGAAGTTTACGCGGCATTGCGCCGGATCGAGGGCGACAATCCCACCCCGGTGCGGATCTATGCGCCGGTTGGCGGGCACAAGGAATTGCTCGCCTATCTGGTGCGCCGCCTGCTGGAAAACGGGGCCAATACCAGCTTCGTCAACCGCATGGGCGATGCCGATATCCCGGCCGAAGAACTGGTCGGCGATCCGGTCGCGGAGCTCGCCGCGCTGTCCCCGCGCCGCAACCCGTCAATCCCGCTGCCGAAGGACATTTTCGGGACGCGGTTGAACAGCGCGGGGATCGATCTGTCCGATCCTGAAGTGCTGGCACCCTTGCAGGCGCAGCTGGCGTCGCTCGACGGGGTGCTGTGGCGCGCCGAGCCGACTTTCCCGGCGGCCATCCCCGGCGAAACCGCCCCGATCACTATGCCGCATGATCTCGCCAGCGTGGTCGGCACCCGCCGCGATGCCACGGCTGAGGAGGTTGAGGCCGCCTTTACCCGCGCCGCCGCGATCCAGCCCGGCTGGGATGCGCTGGGCGGCGAAGCGCGCGCGCTGCTGCTCGAAGAAGCTGCCGATCTGTTCGAGGCGCATACCGCCGAATTCCTGTCGCTATGCCAGCGCGAGGCGGGCAAGACGTTGATGGATGCGGTGCTCGAACTGCGCGAGGCGGTCGATTTCCTGCGCTATTACGCCGCCGAGGCGCGCCGCCAATTCAGCGAACCCACCATCCTGCCGGGGCCGACGGGGGAGGAAAACACCATTGCCCTGCACGGGCGCGGGGTGTTTGCCACGATTTCCCCGTGGAACTTCCCGCTGGCGATCTTCATCGGCATGGCGGCGGCGGCGCTTGCGGCGGGCAACAGCGTGATCGCCAAGCCCGCCGAACAGACCCCGCTGATCGCTGCCTTCGCGGTCAAACTGTGCCACGAAGCGGGCATTCCGCCCGAAGCCTTGCAACTGCTGCCCGGCGCGGGCCATGTTGGCCAGATGATCACCGCCGATCCGCGGCTGGCCGGGATCGCCTTTACCGGATCGACCGAAACAGCCCAGGCAATCAACCGCACGCTGGCCGCGCGTGACGGGCCGATTGCCACGCTGATCGCCGAAACCGGCGGGCAGAACGCGATGATCGTCGATAGCTCGGCGCTGCCCGAACAGGTGGTGCGCGATGTGCTGGCGAGTTCATTCCAGAGCGCGGGACAACGCTGTTCGGCGCTCCGGGTGCTGTATCTGCAGGACGACATTGCCGACGAGATACTGGAGATGATCCGTGGCGGGTTCGAAGCGCTGACCATCGGCGATCCGGCGGATATCGCCACCGATGTCGGCCCGGTGATTGATCCCGATGCGCAGGCGCGGCTTGAACGCCACGTCGCGCGCTGCGAGGCGAGCGAACGCAAGGTCACGCGGCTGGCCCTGCCGCCTGAAACAGCCAAGGGGTGCTTCGTTGCCCCGACCATCGTCGAACTCGGTTCGATCCGCGATCTGGCGCGGGAACATTTCGGCCCGGTGCTGCACGTCGCGCGGTTCCGCGCGGGAGAATTGGCGCAAGTGGTCGAGGATATCAACGCCAGCGGATATGGCCTCACGCTCGGCCTGCACAGCCGCATCGCGGAAACCCGGCGGTTCGTGCAGGCGCGCGCGCGGGTCGGCAATTTCTACGTCAACCGCAACCAGATCGGCGCAGTGGTGGGAAGCCAGCCGTTCGGCGGTGAAGGCCTGTCGGGCACCGGGCCGAAGGCGGGCGGGCCGCATTATCTTGCGCGGTTTGCGGTCGAACGGGTGATGACCATCGACACCACCGCAGCGGGCGGCAATGCGAGCCTGCTGGCGGCGGGGTAAGGCCGGATGATTTGATTTCGCACGCCCCACGCTTTGCCGATCGCACCTGCGCCTGTTGCTGGCCGCGCGCATGGCGCTGATCCGGTTCAACAAGCCGTTTGGCGTATTGTCGCAATTCACCGACCAGGCGGGCGATGGCGCGCGCGCGACCCTGTCCGATTTTATCGCCATGCCCAGCGTCTATCCCGCAGGCAGGCTAGACCGCGACAGCGAGGGATTGCTGCTGCTGACCGATGATGGCGCGTTGCAGGCGCGGATCGCCAATCCCCGGTTCAAACTGCCCAAAACCTATCTGGTGCAGGTTG
>JAHJSJ010000208.1 GCA_018830415.1 Alphaproteobacteria bacterium
GAATTTCTGCCCGATCTGAACTGGGCCGGGTTCTACCGCATCGCCCCGACAAAGCGCGAAAACGCAAGTGAACTGGTGCTGGGGCCGTTCGTTGGCCGCCCGGCCTGCATCCGCATCCCACTGGGCAGCGGGGTCTGCGGCGCTGCGGCGCAGAGCGGAACGACGCAGCTGGTCGCCGATGTCCACGCCTTTCCCGGCCACATCGCCTGCGACGCGGCGAGCCAATCAGAACTCGTAGTGCCGGTGCTGCGCGATGGGCAGGTGATCGCGGTCATTGATTGCGACAGCCCCTCCCCCGCCCGGTTCACGCAGGCCGATGCCGAGGGGATCGAGGCACTCGCCGCGCTACTGGCAACGCGTATCTGACAGATTTTGCCAGCTAATCGGCCCGAAACGGGACAGCGGCCACAGCACGGCTTGGGCGCGCGGGCTGGGCGGTGTTAAGTGGATGCTAACCATCCGCCGCCGCGCGCGGCCTTCCGGGGGATTTTTTGATGCGCCTGCCGCTCCGCAACCTGACCAGCCTTGGTATCATTCTGCCCGCGCTCGCGTTGCCCGCGATGGCTGGCGCGCAGGATTACAGCGATCTGCCGCCGCTAACCCCGGTGGATGAGGCGGCGGTGCGCAGCCTGCCACCCGAATATCGCACCGCGCCGGTGATGAGCCGAACCACCGAAACCGTGACCGCGAAAGACGGGGTGGAAACCATCACCCGCACCCGCTGGATCGAAGCACCGCGCCGCCAGCATGTGTCGAGCGCTGCGCCCCAGGCCTACCCCAATCACAGCCATGCGCCGGTGGCCTATACCCCCGCGCCGGTGGTGTTTGAACGCGAACAGTGGCTCGATGAATGCCGCCGCCGCACCGCGGGCCGCGATAATGACGAAACCGGGCTGATCATCGGCGGGCTGCTCGGCGCGATTGCGGGCGGCGTGGTGGGCCATGAAATCGCCAAGGTCGGCGACCGCACGCTTGGCGCTGTGGTTGGCGCAGGGGGCGGCGGGCTGATCGGCGGCTTGCTCGGCAGCCTGATCGGCGGCGGCAAGAAGAAAGACCGCTACGATTGTGAGGCAGCGCTGGACGGCTACTTGTCGCAATATGGCGCGCCGGGTACACGGGTGGCTGCGCGCGAAATCGCCTATTCGCCCTATCCGGCGGCTCCGGCCTATGGCTACGGTTACGGCTACCCCGCGAATACCGGCTATGCCTACGCCGCGCCGCCGCAAATGGTGATGGTGCCGGTACGCAGCGAGGTGCAGCAACAGGTGGTGGTGCGCGAAACCGTGCGCGAGGAGACTTATACCGTCCCCGGCGCAGCGCGGGTGATCCCGGCTCCGGCGCCCTCACCCAAGATGATCAAGGGCGGCCGTTAATCAGGGTAAGCACAAGAGTCGCGCCGCGCGACTCTGGCAGAGGCTATCAGAACTCGCCGCCAGTCAGCCGCTGACACAGCAGATCAAGCTGATCGAGCGTGGTGTAACGAATGGTGATCGTGCCTTTGCGCGGATCGCCCTCAGGCTTGATCTTCACGGCCAGACCGAGAAACTCCTCAAGGTGCTGTTGCACCGCGACAATATCAGCGTTTTCAGCTGAGTGATTATAGCGCCTGGTCGCAGCAGGGGCTGGTTCCGGCCTGCTTGCCTTGCGGGTGAGCAGTTCCACCTCGCGCACCGAAAGCCCTTCTTGCACCGCGATTTCGGCAATCTGCACCGCATCATCGCGGCCGATCAGCGCGCGGACATGGCCGGTTGAAAGCTTGCCCTGTTCAACCAGCACCAGCACCGGTTCGGGCAGGCTCATCTACCGCTGCATATTGGCGATATGACTGCGCGATTTCTCGACCATCTTGGCGACGTCGACCTGAGTCATGCCCTCTTCGACGGACAGACGGTGATAGGCGCGCGCTTCTTCGACCGGGTTGAGGTCTTCGCGCTGCAAGTTCTCGATCAACGCCAGCGCCATCACTTCGCGGTCGGTCAGCGTCCTCACCAGCGCCGGAATCTCGTGCAGCCGCGCCCTTTGCGCCGCGCGCCAGCGGCGTTCGCCTGCGACCAGCTGATAGCCTTCGTCATGCGGATGCGGGCGCACGATAATCGGCTGAATCACCCCGCGCGCCGCAATCGAGGCGGCAAGTTCATCAAGCGTGGTTTCATCGAAATGCTTGCGCGGGTTGCCGGGCAACGGCTTGATCTGCGCCAGCGACAGCATCCGCAGCGATGTGGAGGTGCCAACCGCTGTCCCGCCCTCTGCCGGATCATCGCGCCGCACCAGCGGTTCTTCGCGCCGGGTTTCCCCCAACAGCGCGCCCAACCCCTTGCCCAGCCGTCGCGGTTTTTCCGCAGGGCCGCGCGAAGTTACAGCAATATCAATGGGTTGGGTTACTTCATCGCTCATGCGGCTTGTCTTTCTGCGGGAAATCGCCCGATCAATTCACGCGCCAACGCCATGTAGGCGCGGCTGCCGGTGCAATGCTGATCGTAAATCAGCGCAGGCAAGCCGTGGCTCGGCGCTTCGGACAGGCGCACATTGCGCGGGATCACCGTGTCGAACACCAGCTTGCCCAGGCAATCGCGCACATCATCGGATACCTGATCGGTCAGCCGGTTGCGGCGATCAAACATCGTCAGCGCCACCCCGATAATGCCGAGACTGGGGTTAAAGCGTTGCTGCACCTGATCGACGGTCTGGAGCAGCTGGCTCAGCCCCTCCAACGCGAAAAATTCGCATTGCAGCGGCACCAGCAGCGTATCGGCGGCGCACAGCGCGTTGAGCGTCAGCAGGCCCAGTGACGGCGGGCAATCGATGAAGCAGATGTCGTGCCCGGTGTAATTCGCCAAGGCGCGCTGCAGGCGGTGGGTGCGCCCTTCGACTGCAACCAGCTCCACCTCGGCCCCGCTCAAATCGACCGTGGCGGGGATGATATCGAGCCGGGGGATGCTGGTCGGCACGATGGCGCTGTCGAGCGGCACTTCATCGACGATCAGATCATAGCTCGAAACCTCACGCGCGGCGGCGTGAACGCCCAGCCCGGTCGAGGCATTGCCCTGCGGATCGAGATCGATCAGC